>NC_014209.1:2225000-2306092 GCF_000092965.1 Thermoanaerobacter mathranii subsp. mathranii str. A3 | reverse complement strand
TTAATTTTGTGGATTTTTTGGTTTGATAATTATTATATAAGTCTATTTGCACATATTGTTGATAAGTTATGTTTTGATAAAAAAAACGGATAAAAAAATTAAAATACCCGTATTATAAATGTAATGAATAAAGAAACTAACATGTAAATAACAACTTATCCACAAATTTATCAACAACCTGTGAATAAGTTGTTATTTTTGTGGCTACAATTTATTTAAGTTATCAACAGTTTAATTTTATAATAACAAATTATCAACAGATTATCAATAAGAAAAATAATTTTGTCTACAGTTTAATGTAGATAATTTTTAAGTTGTTGATAATTTTTTTATTTCAAAAGACTTGTTGACATACTCAGTAATTAACGTTATAATTTTTATAGCATTTTTAGGTTTTAGGAGGTGTACCAATGCTTCGCACTTATCAACCCAAAAAAAGACGTAGAAAAAAAGTACACGGTTTTAGAAAGAGGATGTCTACCAAAAGTGGTCGAAATGTTTTAAAGAGAAGAAGACAAAAAGGTAGACATAGGTTGACAGCGTGAGGCCTTTGGGGCCTTTTTTACAATCCGGAGGTATAAATGAGTAATAAGGTTGTAAAAATTAAAAAGAGTTATGAATTTAAAAAGGTTTATTCAAATGGTAAATCTACTGCTAATCAGTTTGTTGTAATGTATTATATGGAGAATAATTTAGGCTTTAATAGAGTTGGCTATTCAGTGAGTAAAAAAATAGGTAAAAGTGTGGTAAGAAATAGAGTTAGAAGGCTTTTACATGAAAGTTTTAGACTTTTAGATATTGAGATAAAAAAAGGGTTTGATATAATTTTTGTGGCGAGAGGAAAAATTGTTGAGGCCGATTTTCACACTTTAAAAAGTTCCATGAGAAAATTAATTATGAAAACACCTCTTTATGCGGGGAATGAAAAATGAAAAATGTTATTATTTTTTTAATTAAGTTGTATCAAAGATATATTTCGACTATGAAGCCAAGGAGCTGTAGATTTTACCCAACTTGTTCTCAATATTCTATAGAAGCAATATCAAAGTATGGACTTTTGAAGGGTGGAATTATGTCAGTTTGGCGGATTTTAAGGTGCAATCCCTTTAATCCGGGGGGATATGACCCTGTAAAATAAATTTTTGGAGGTATATTATGGCAACAATTGCTATGTATTTAGGAGAATTATTAGAGTTTATATATAAATATGTAGGGAATTATGGCATTGCTATAATTATTTTCACTATTTTAATTAGGATACTACTTTTGCCTTTTTATGTGCAGCAAATGAATACGATGAAAAAGATGAAAGAAATACAACCTCTTATACAAGAACTTCAAAAGAAGTATGCTAAAGACCCTCAAAAATTAAATATAGAAACAATGAAATTGTATCAAGAGAAAAAAGTAAATCCTTTTGGTGGATGTTTACCTATGCTATTACCTTTGATAATATTGTGGCCCCTTTTTGCAATGCTTCGAACTTATCCAGCATTTTCGACTGCATCTTTTTTATGGATGCATAGCCTTGCAGAAAGAGATCCTTATTATATAATCCCTATTTTGGCTACGGTGACTACTTATATATCTTCTGCAATGGTAGCAACAGACAAAAGTCAAAATTCTATGAATATAATGATGTCAATTTTTATAGGATGGATAACTGTTTCTTTGCCGGCAGGGATAGGAATATATTGGGTTACAAGTAATATATTTCAGATAGTGCAGCAGTATATTTTTATGAGAGAGACCAATACCGCTAAGGGGGAATCATAAATTGAAGGAGCTTATAAGGACAGGCAAGACAGTGGAAGAAGCTGTAAATCTTGCCTTGCAGGAATTTGGTGTGCCGAGAGAAATGGTAGAAGTGGAAGTGTTGGATGAAGGGGGTAAAGGTTTTCTGGGCCTTATAAGCAAACAGGCAATAGTTAAAGTGATTTTAAAAGATGTAATAAAAGAAAGTGCTAAAAATTTTTTACAGCAAGTAATTGAAGCAATGAAGCTCGATGTGAAATTTGACATAGAAGAAAATGAGAATACCATAAAGTTTAATTTACATGGAAAAAACGTGGGATTGCTTATAGGACATCGGGGAGAGACATTAGATTCATTGCAATATCTTGTAAATGTTGTTGCCAGCAAGTATAGAGGGTATGATAGATATAGAAGGATTATATTAGATGCAGAAAATTATAGAAAAAGAAGGGAAGAGGCTTTAATTAGGCTTGCAAAAAAATTAGCCAAAAAAGTAATGGAGACAAAGGAAAGCGTTGAGTTGGAGCCCATGAGTCCTAATGAGAGGCGAATAATTCACATGGCTTTGCAGGACCATCCTTATGTAGAGACGTATAGTGAAGGAGAGGAGCCTAACAGAAGAGTCATAATAGCTTTAAAATAATACCCTGTCAAGGGGTTTTTTTATATTTTGATTGAAAAGCCAAAAATATTGGTATATTATTTTATAAGATAATTTTTTGGTTGGTGATGAAAATGGCTTTTGATACAATTGCAGCTATTTCTACTTTTCCAGGGGAAGCAGGAATTGGAATAGTTAGAATAAGTGGAGATGATGCTTTAGAGATAATTTCAAAAATTTTTAAACCCTATAAAGCTAAAGATATAAAAAAGGTAAAAAGCCATACTTTACATTATGGACATATAGTAGACCCTGAAACACAAGAGATATATGATGAAGTTTTAGTATCTATCATGAAAAAACCAAATACCTATACAAGAGAGGATATAGTTGAAATAAATTGTCATGGAGGAATAGTAATTACCTCTAAAATTTTAGAATTAGTGTTAAAACAGGGTGCTCGTTTAGCCGAACCAGGGGAATTTACAAAAAGAGCATTTTTAAATGGGCGAATTGATTTATCTCAGGCCGAAGCAGTGATAGATATAATTACTGCTAAGACTATGCTTGCTAATAAATACGCTCAGAAGCAGTTGGCTGGATATGTTGGAAGTAGAATAAAAGAGATGAAAGATAAAATTATGGGGCTGCTAGTCCATCTTTTAGCTTTAATAGATTTTCCCGAAGAGGATGTGGAGGAACTAGAAAGAAAAGAAATGTTAGAAACTGCCAAGGAAATAGTGGAAGATATCGATAAGCTCATTGTATCTTCTGAAAGTGGAAGGATTATAAGAGAAGGACTTAAAACTGCCATAATTGGTAAACCAAACGTTGGTAAATCCTCTCTTTTAAACGCCTTATTAAAAGAAAATAGAGCTATTGTCACAGATATACCAGGGACCACCAGGGATATTATTGAAGAATATATTAATGTAAAAGGTATTCCAATAAAGCTTATTGATACAGCAGGAATTAGAGATACAGACGAATTAGTGGAAAAAATAGGAGTTGAGAGAAGCAAAGAGGTTTTGGCTGAAGCAGATTTGATATTGTTTGTGCTGGATGCTTCACGAGAGTTGTCTGAAGAAGACTACCAGATTTTTGACATTTTAACAGAAAAAAACATTATATTTGTGTTGAATAAGATAGATCTACCTAAAAAAATTGACGAAAGTAAATTAAAAAGTCTTATTAAAGATGGTATAATAATAGAGGTTTCAACTGTTGAAAGAATTGGATTAGAAAAATTAGAAAACGCCATTTATGATTTAGTTTTTAGAGGAGACATAAATTTAAGAGAAGAAGAAATAATAATAAATTCGCGGCATAAAGAAGCCCTTATCAATGCTAAAAAATATATGGAAAGCTGTGTTAAAGCTATCGAAATGGGGTATAGTGAAGACCTAATTACAATTGATTTAAATGCAGCTCTTGACCAATTAGGTAAAATTACTGGTGAGACGGCAACTGAGGATTTAATAAATGAAATTTTTGAAAGATTTTGTGTAGGAAAGTAGGTGAAAGTATGAGTTTTATTGCAGGTGAATACGATGTTGCAGTGGTTGGGTTGGGACATGCGGGCAGTGAAGCTGCTCTTGCCTGTGCAAGGTTGGGTCTTAAAACAGTAGGTTTTGCTGTAAATTTAGATTCTATTGCTTTGATGGCTTGCAATCCTTCTATTGGAGGCCCTGCAAAGTCTCAGTTGGTGAGAGAAATTGACGCTTTAGGTGGGGAAATGGCTATAAATACAGACAAATCACTACTACAAATCCGCACTTTAAATACTAGTAAAGGTCCTGCTGTAAGGTCTTTGAGGGCACAAGTTGACAAGAAGCTTTACCAAGCAAACATGAAGTATACTTTAGAAAGACAGCAAAACCTTGATATAAAACAGGCGGAAATTGTAGATATTTTGGTAGAAGACAATAAAGTCACGGGAGTTGTGACAAAATTAGGCGCGATATATAAATGTAAGGCTTGTATTATTACTACAGGTACCTTTTTAAAAGGAAGAGTTATAATTGGTGATGTAAGTTTTGAAAGTGGACCTAGTGGGCTTTTTCCGGCTAATGAACTTTCTGAGACTTTAAAACGATTGGGCTTTAAATTGATGAGATTTAAAACGGGTACTCCTGCAAGAGTTGATAAAAGAAGTATTGATTTTTCCAAAATGGAAATGCAGCCGGGGGATGAAGTAATTACTCCTTTTTCTTATATGCATGATAAAATTGAAATAGAGCAGTTGCCCTGTTGGCTTACTTATACTAATAAAAGAACTCATGAAATAATCATGGCGAATATTGACCGTTCTCCTCTTTTTAGTGGTGAGATAACAGGTGTAGGAGTAAGATACTGCCCTTCTATTGAAGATAAAGTAGTAAAGTTTCCTCACAAAGAGAGGCATCAAATTTTTATTGAACCAGAAGGATTAAATACTTATGAAATGTATGTACAAGGCATGTCTTCCAGTTTGCCTGAAGATGTACAATTGGAATTTTTGAGGACTGTTCCAGGCCTTGAAAATGTAAGAGTGATGAGGCCAGCTTATGCTATTGAATATGACTGTATAGACCCAACGCAATTAAAAGCTACTTTAGAGTCTAAAAAAATTGAAGGGCTGTATTTTGCAGGACAAGTCAATGGCACATCTGGATATGAAGAAGCAGCTGCTCAAGGTTTAATGGCGGGAATAAATGCTGCCATGAAGCTTTTGAACAAACCTCCTGTAATTTTGGATAGGTCTCAAGCTTATATAGGAGTATTGATTGATGATTTAGTAACAAAAGGTACAAATGAGCCTTATAGAATGCTCACTTCGAGAGCAGAGTATAGACTTCTGTTAAGACAAGATAACGCAGATTTAAGATTGACAGAGTTAGGTTATGAGATAGGTCTTGTAACAGAAGAAAGATATGAAAAGTTTTTAAAGAAAAAGATCCAGTTAGAAAAAGAGATGAAAAGACTTGCTGGAGTTGTGATAAAGCCTTCTGAGGAAGTCAATAATTTTCTCATATCTAGAGGAAGTACTCCTTTGGTTACAGGAGTTGACCTTTATACTTTGCTAAAGCGACCTGAAATTGATTATAAGTCTACTAAATTTTTAGATAAACAAAGACCCGATGATATTTTAGAAAGTGTGGCTGAACAAATAGATATAAATATTAAATATGAAGGATATATATTAAAACAACTAAGACAAATTGAACACTTTAAAGCTTTAGAAAACAAAAAGATTCCAGAAAATATTGATTATTATCAAATTCCTGGTTTGAGCAATGAAGCAAAAGAGAAATTGACAAAAATAAGACCTACTTCAATTGGACAGGCTTCGCGTATTTCAGGAGTTTCGCCGGCTGATATTTCTGTGCTTTTAATTTACATGGAGCAGTTAAGGAGAAATAAAAGCGATGAAAAACAAATCGGTTGATATGCTAATTGATGGGGCTAAGAAGTTAGGTATATTTATGGAAATGTTCCATGTGGAACATTTCCATAAATATTATTCTCTTTTATTGGAATGGAATAAAAAAATGAATTTAACAGCAATTACAGAAGAAAGTGAAGTTGTGATTAAGCATTTTTTAGATAGCTTATCTGTGGTTAAGAGTGGTAAAATAAAAGGAGAAGAAAAAATTATAGACGTTGGTACAGGCGCTGGTTTTCCTTCTATTCCTTTAAAAATTGTGTTTCCTAAATTAAAAGCTACTCTTTTAGATTCTTCTAAAAAAAGAATTACTTTTTTAGAAGAAGTTATAAATAAATTGGATATAAATGAAATAGAATTAATTCACGGAAGAGCTGAAGATATAGGAAAAGACATAAAATATAGAGAACAATTTGATTTATCCGTGGCAAGAGCTGTTGCACCTTTAAATATTTTATTGGAATATACTCTTCCTTTTGTAAAAGTAGAGGGTTATTTTATTGCTTTAAAAGGAAGAGAGATTGAAGAGGAAATAGAAAATACTCAAAAAGCTTTGAGAGAATTGAAAGGGAAAATCGAGGAAGTTATGGAAATCAGACTTCCTTATAGCGATATAGTTCATCATTTGATAATTATTAAAAAAGTAGATAAATGTCCGACAAAATATCCTAGAAGAGCAAATGCTATACAAAGATCTCCTTTATAAACTTAAAGGAGAAAATTTCGGCGACTAAACATAAGCTTCCCAGCGGACTCCGTAGCGTCGGTCACATTCAGCGTCCTTGCCTTAGTGGCTTCTCCGCCCTTTTTGGCTTTGGACCTACCTCCGTCCCTCGGCCTCGCTAAGTTTAGTTGCTACTTTTAACAAGTCACTTCATAAATGCAAAATGCCTCTTTTATATGAAAAAAGGTTTGTCAACAAACTGCAGTCTAAAAGTAATTTTAGACTGCTCAGACTGTAGACAAACTTTCGTAAAGGAGATATTTTGCATAAGGAGCGACTTGTTACAAAGCGGTAACAAAACTTAGCAAGACCGAGGGTGGAGGCAGGGCCGAAGCCATGGATGGCGAAGGCGGGCACCTGAGGCAAGGAGGCCGATTGTGCCCGGTACCCTGCCGGAGCCCGAAGGTCGAGCTTTAGTTTTGTCGCTTTGGAACATCGGAGCGACGATGCAAAATATCTCCTTTGAATATTTTTTAACTTTGTCAACAAACTGTGCAGTCTAAAAGTAATTTTAGACTGCTTTTTTATTTTTATAAAATTTTTTGTGGTATAATTTTAATATAAATATCCTAAATAACTTACCAATTTTGGAAATGAGGGAAGGAAAATGTTAAAATTTAGAGCGAGCTTTTTAGTTGCGAGAGTGGTCATTGTTGAAGAAGGAAAAGTTCTCTTAGTAAAACATCAAGATGGGGAGGAAATAGCATGGGTTTTTCCTGGAGGCAGGGTAGAAGAAAATGAGTCAGTAGCAGAAGCTGCTATAAGAGAATGTAAAGAAGAAACAGGTTATGACATTGAACTTAAAGGTGTCTGTTATATTCAGGAATATGATATTTACTATGTGACGTATTTTTATTCTTCTATTATTGGGGGAAATTTGACCTTAGGAAGTGACCCTGAACTTCCTAAAGAGAAACAGATTTTAAGAGAGGTAAAATGGATTGAACTTAAGGATTTGAAAAGCTATCAAGTTTATCCTCAAAAATTGGCAGAGCTTATACAGCAAAAAAATTTTTTTAATAACCTTATTCCAGTGCCCGAAACTTTTTTATAATTTTTAACAATATATTTGAATTTAAGGAGGAATTTTACATTATTTGTCGAATATATATTGTAGAAAAATTTTTTAATTGTTTTAAGAGCGGGGTGTGTAAAAGTGGTATCGAGCAAAACACAAGAAATTTGTTATTTGCCGATTGATTCAATAAGGCCTAATCCCTATCAGCCGCGAAAGAACTTTGATATAAAGAATTTACAAGAATTAGCAGAGTCCATTAAAGCTTATGGGGTATTGCAACCTATTACTGTAAGAATGGTGCACAATAATTTTTATGAGTTAGTAGCGGGGGAAAGGCGGTTAAGGGCTTCTAAATTGGCAGGTCTTGCGGAGATACCAGCGATAATTATAAACGCGCAAGATGAAGACTCGGCTGTTTTAGCTTTAATTGAAAATTTACAAAGAGAAAATCTCAATTTTATTGAAGAGGCCGAAGCATATTATAATTTAATAAACGACCACCATTTAACACAGGAACAATTAGCAAGAATTCTGGGTAAAAGCCAATCAACTATTGCTAACAAATTGAGGATTTTGAAGCTTAGCAAAGAGATAAAAGAACAGCTATTGGAAAATGATTTAACGGAGCGGCATGCTAGGGCACTTTTGAGACTTCCTGATGAAGAGCTACAAAGAAAGGCACTAGAAATAATTATAAAGAAAAAATTAAACGTGAGTCAAACAGAAAAATTGATACAAAGTATGATAGACAAAATAACAAAGCCACCGGAACAAGTTAAAAAAGAAAACAAAAAAATGATGAAATTTTATAAGGATATAAGAATTTTTGTAAATACAGTGAAACAAGCTGTAGATTTGATGAAAAAATCTGGTGTGCCGGCAGAGTATATTGAAAATGATAAGGAAGAGTATATAGAGTTTGTAATCAAAATTTCAAAAAAGTAAAAGTTTTTTCACCCCCTTGATAATGTTCCATGTGGAACATTGATATAAACAATGATATAATAAACATATAAATTGATAACTCTTAAACATGTATTTGCATGCAAAAGGGGGTGAAAAAATGGGCAAAGTTATTGCCATCGCAAATCAAAAAGGTGGGGTTGGTAAAACTACCACAACTATAAACTTAGGATATTCTTTAGCAACACAAGGGAAAAAAGTTTTATGTATAGATATAGATCCTCAAAGTAATATGACAAGTGGGTTTGGGATAAACCCGGCTTCTTTAAAGCACACTACATATACGGTGCTGATTGAAGATGAAGATATAAAAAGTGCAATAATACCTTTAAAGGATTTAAAAGTTTCAATTGTTCCATCTAGTATTCAATTGGCAGGGGCAGAGATTGAATTAGTTCCTATGCTTTCGCGAGAATATAAATTAAAAAGTGCAGTAAATCCAATTAAAGATGAATTTGATTATACATTAATAGATTGTCCTCCATCACTTGGACTTTTGACTATAAATGCTCTTACTGCTGCTGATTCAGTAATTGTTCCGATTCAATGCGAATATTATGCTTTGGAAGGACTTACCCAACTTATGAACACCATCAATCTTGTAAAAAAGAGTCTAAACCCTCAACTCGAAATAGAGGGTGTAGTTCTTACTATGTTTAATGCCCGGACAAACTTATCTATACAAGTGGTGGATGAGGTGAAAAAATTTTTCAAGGAGAAAGTTTACAGAACAATTATTCCTCGAAATATTCGCTTGGGGGAAGCTCCAAGTTTTGGAAAACCAATTTCTATATATGACCCTAATTCCAAAGGAGCAGAGGCTTATGAGGAATTGGCATTAGAAGTGATAGAAAGGGCAGGAATATAAAAAATTTACAAAGGTGGTGATAAAATGGCGAGTAAAAAGGGATTAGGCAGAGGTTTGCAAGCACTTATACCTGAGTATCAGGGAGAGGAACCTCAGGGTGTAGAGACGATAAATATTGCCTATATTCATCCTAATCAATACCAACCGAGAAAACAGTTTAATGAAGAAAGTTTAAAAGAGTTAGCAGAATCTATTAAACAAAATGGAATTATTCAGCCAATTATAGTAAGAAAAGTGGCTTCTGGATATCAGATAGTAGCAGGAGAAAGACGTTGGAGAGCTGCTAAAATTGCGGGACTTTCTGAAATACCAGCAATTGTGAGAGATTTTGATGATTTACAGGTTATGGAAATAGCTTTGATTGAAAATTTGCAAAGAGAGGATTTAAATCCTATTGAGGAAGCAAAAGCATATAAAGCATTAATAGAGCAATTTAATCTCACACAAGAAGAGATATCTAAAAAAATTGGTAAGAGCCGCTCAGTAATTGCAAATAGCATAAGACTTCTAAATCTTGACGATAGAGTACAAGCAATGTTAGTAAAAGGGGAGATAACAATAGGCCATGCAAAAGTTATACTTTCTTTGCCAAGTAAAAATTTACAGTATGAGGCAGCAAAAAAAGTTGTTACAGAAAATTTAAACGTAAGAGAAACAGAAGACTTGGTGAAAAATCTTTTACGCAAAAATGGGAAAAGCTCTCAAAAAGGAAAATCAAACAGAATAGATATACATATCAAGGAAATAGAAGATAATTTATGTAGTTTTTTAGGAACAAAAGTGAAAATATCTCAAAGAGGTAAAAATAGAGGAATTATACAAATAGAATATTATAGTGACGAAGATTTGACAAGAATTATTGAACTTATTTATGGAAAGGAATAAAAAGTATTATAGACTCAATATAAAAGTCTCCTATTTATATGGAGGCTTTTAATTTTATTAAATCTAAAACAATGAACTTAGAGAGAGGTCAGACTTGAAGACATGTATGCCGGAGAACGATCCCATAGGTACGATGCTAAGGCCGGGAATCACGCAGAACCCAAGCAAGCTTTCGTTTAGCTTGCTGGACGATGGTGCATCCCAGCAAAACAGTTAACATTTATTAATGGGACACCTACAGGACTTAATACGAACTTTAATAGTTTTTTGTTGCTAATGAAAAAAAATAAATATAAAATATAGATAAGAACGCAAAAAGGAGGTTTACATATACTAATATGAGGAGATTTAATTTAAGGAGATAGGACTATGATTTATTTTGATAATGCTGCTACTTCTTGGCCTAAACCCGAGGAAGTGTATAAGGAAGTGGAAAAAACCTTAAGAAATTGCGGAAACCCTGGAAGAGGCGGACACAAAATGGCACTTGGAGCAGGAAGGGTTATTTTTGAGGCTAGGCAAGAGATAGGTAGCCTCTTTAACATAAAAAATCCTATGAGATTGGTACTTACATCTAATACAACAGAAGCTTTGAATATTGCCTTAAAAGGTGTTTTGAAAGAAGGGGATCATGTAATAACTTCTAGCATGGAGCATAATTCTATAATAAGACCTCTTATGACGCTAAAACAAAAGGGAATAGAAGTTACAATAGTGAAAGCAAATGGGGAAGGAAAGATTGACCCTGAGGATATAAAGAAAGCAATTGCAACAAACACAAAGATGATTGCCATAACTCACGCTTCCAATGTTACTGGTACAATAATGCCTATTGAGGAAATAGGAAATATTGCCCGGGAAATGAATTTGATTTTTTTGGTGGATGCAGCCCAGACGGCGGGTGTATTGCCTATAGATGTGGAAAAGCAAAATATTGATCTTTTAGCTTTTGCTGGCCACAAAGGATTGTACGGCCCTCAAGGTACAGGAGGGTTATATGTAAGAGAAGGCATAGAAATATTGCCTCTTGAAGAAGGGGGAACGGGAAGCAAGTCTGAGTCAATGTATCAACCTGATTTGATGCCAGACAAATTAGAAAGTGGAACTCCTAATACTCCAGGAATTGCGGGTCTTAAAGAAGGAGTAAAATTCGTAAAGTCTGTAGGTGTAGATAGTATTCGCCGGCAAGAAGAAAAACTTACAAAAATTTTAATAGAGGGATTAAAAGAAATAAAAGGAGTTAAAATTTATGGGCCTCAAAGGGTGGAGGAAAGAGTAGGAGTAGTTTCAGTGACACTAAAAGATAAAGATGTGGGAGAAATTAGTTATATTTTGGATAAGGATTTTAATATAGCTACTCGTTCGGGATTGCACTGTGCTCCGTTGGCTCATTCGACAATTGGCACATTAAGAACCGGAACTGTAAGATTTGGAATTGGATATTTTAACACTGAAGAAGAAGTAGAAAAAGCTATAAAAGCTATTGAAATAATTTCACAGAAAACATTCTGATGAATTGGAGGAGAAACTTATGCAAAATTTTTTAGGCATTATTTCTCAAAATGCTATACTGATTATCTTGTTTTTATCAGTTTTATCAATTATAGAATTAATTTTCATACTTATAATTAATGGGAAATTTTTAAGATTAAACAGGACTTATAATAAGGTGATTAAAACATTGGAAAAAGGAGATGTTTTTGATATTTTTTCTAGAATTCTTACCGAGAATGAAGATATAAAAAGCAAACTAGATAAGTTAAGAATAGATTTAAGTTCTTTGGATAAAGAAACAAAAACAGCAATTAAAAAAGTGGGGATAGTTAGGTATAATGCCTTTCCTGATGTAGGATCTGATTTAAGTTTTTCTATTGCCCTATTAGACAGCAATGACAATGGTATTGTTTTGTCTGGAATATACGGGAGGAATGAAACGGCCACTTTTGCAAAACCTATTGAAAAAGGGCAATCCAAATATCCCCTTTCTGCTGAAGAAATACAAGCAATAGAAAGAGCCAAAAGAAAAGCTTTGTAAAAAAACAAGGAGTGAAGGGATTGATTGCATTTATTGTAAATCTAATGGCAAGTGGAAGAAGGGCTTATAGAAAGATGTCAGAAATTAGAAGAATTATAAAAAAAATTAATCGATTACAAAAATTTTTATAACAAAATATACAGGGGATGGAAAAGTACGAGTAAGGAAAGCAGCTCTTAGTGGTTTTAAAGTTATAGCGGCAATTGCCTTAGTTCTTTTGGGAACCCATACTAAACTTGAAATTGTAGAAGTTTATAAAGCGAAAAAAGTAGAAACAGAGGCAAATCGAGAAGTACCTGTTAGTGTCGATGGCGAAATGTTATATATCAAGAATCTGGAAATAAAAGTAGAAAAAGGATACAATAAAATTATGTACTCTGAAAACATAATATAAAGTATATTGAGTTAAACTCTCAGGAATAATAAATTATGAAACCTGAGAGTTTATTATTTTTGGAGGCGGATAAATGGAAGAAGAAGTAAAAGGCAAGTTAGTTATCATAGGAGGAGCAGAAGACAAAGAGGACAAGTGCGAAATACTAAAAGAGGTTGTAAATTTAGCAGGGGGAAGAGAAAGTAAAATAATAATAATGACAACAGCGACAGAAAAACCAATGGAAGTCGGTAACTTGTATATTTCTATTTTTAAAAAATTGGGAGCACAGGATGTAAAAGTTGTAAATATAGATTCAAGGGAAGACAAGGAAATAAATTATGCAAGGGATGTACTTAAAGATTGCAGTTGTGTTTTTTTTACAGGTGGTGACCAATTGAGGATAACCAGTATTTTAGGAGGAAGTGGTATAGATAAATTGTTAAAACAATTGTATAAAGAAGGAACTTTAATTGTAGGTACAAGTGCAGGAGCTTCGGTGATGTCACAAACTATGATTGTGGAGGGAAATGATGAAGATTCTCCAAGGAAGTGCACTATCAAAATGGCTCCTGGATTAGGTTTATTAAAAGACGTAATAATTGACCAACATTTTGCACAAAGAGGGCGCATTGGAAGGCTTCTTGCAGCAATTGCTCAAAACCCAAACAATCTCGGAATAGGGATTGATGAAGATACAGCTATAGTTGTGGAGAAAAATAGCTTTAGAGTGATAGGTTCAAATGCTGTGACAGTAGTGGAGGGAAGAAAGTTAAAACACTCTAATGTTTCTGAATCAAGTCCTAATGAAATTTTAGCCCTCACCAATGTTATACTTCACATATTGCCATCCGGTTATGGTTATGATTTAGAAAAATGGATACCCAAAGTCAAGCTCAAGGAGGATAAAGTATGATTATTAAAGATATAAGGGTATATCGAGGGAGAAATATATACAGCCATAGACCTGTAATAAAAATGGCAGTAGATATAGAGAGATTAGATATCCCTACAAAAGATATACCCAATTTTAATGAGAAATTAATAGAATCACTTCCTGGCCTTTCAAAACATAGTTGTTCTTACGAGCATGAAGGGGGATTTTTAAAAAGATTAGAGGAAGGCACCTATTTACCCCATGTGACAGAGCATATAATTTTGGAACTACAAAATATGCTAGGATATGATGTAAAATTTGGAAGAGCAAGAACTATAGAAGGGAATCTGTATTATATAGTTTATGAATATGGATTGGAAGAGTGTGGGATAAGAGTAGGGAAATTAGCGGTTGAAATGGTAAATAAATTTGTACAAGGGGAAGAATTTGATTTAGAAGAGAGATTAGAGAAAATACGCAATATAATTGCTGAAATAGAACTGGGGCCTAGTACAATGGCTATAAAGAACGAAGCTCTAAAAGCAGGAATTCCAGTTACAAGGGTAGGAAATGGTAGTATCTTACGATTAGGTTATGGGAAATATCAAAAAATGATCGAAGGCACAATTTCACAAAATACCAGTTGCATTGCAGTAGACATAGCTTCAGATAAAATCTTGACAAAACAGATTCTAAAAGACCATGGATTTCCTGTGCCGGAGGGAGATGTTGCTTACAATGAAGAAGAGGCAATTGCTATTGCAGAAGAAATTGGATATCCTGTCGCTATAAAACCTTACAACGGAAATCAAGGCAAAGGAGTTCATTTAAACATAACCAATGGAGAAGAAGTAAGTATAGCTTATAGAAACGCCAAAGCTTACAGTGACCTTGTTATTGTAGAAAAACATATAAAGGGTAAACATTACAGAGTATTGGTTGTAGGCGAAAAAGTAGTAGCGGTAGCCGAAAAAATTCCTGCCCATGTAATAGGGGATGGGATTCACACTATTGAAGAGTTAGTGGAAATAGAAAATAAAAATCCTTTAAGGGGAAAAGGCCATGAAAAACCCCTTACAAAACTTACAATAGATACTATTTCTAAATTGACTCTTAAAAAACAAGGTTTTGATCTACAAGATGTTCCTAAAAAAGGTAAAAAAGTATTTTTGAGAGAAAGTGCAAACTTAAGTACAGGAGGAATTGCGATTGACAAGACGGATGAAATTCATCCAAACAATATAGAAATTGCTGTAAGAGCAGCGAAAGCTATTGGTCTTGATATAGCTGGTATAGACATTACAATGGAGGATATAAAAAAACCTCTAACTGAAAAAAATGGAGCGATAATTGAAATAAATGCATCTCCAGGAATAAGGATGCACCATTATCCTAGCAAAGGTAAACCGAGAAATGTAGCAAAGGCGATTGTAGATATGCTTTTTCCTAAAGGAAGCAAGGCCACAATTCCTATTATATCTATTACAGGCACAAATGGAAAAACTACAGTTACCAGAATGACAGCTCATATTTTAAAGACCTATGGCTATACTGTAGGAATGACTTGTACTGACGGCATTTATATCGATGACACCTGTGTCTACAAAGGTGATAATACCGGCCCAAAAAGTGCAAGAACTTGTCTAGCTGATAAAAACATAGATGCTGCAGTATTAGAAACAGCAAGAGGAGGTATTATAAGGGAAGGCTTAGGTTATGATTTGGCAGATGTAGGTGTAATAACCAATATTTCAGAAGACCATCTTGGCATTGATGGAATAAAGACTTTAGAAGACTTGGCTTTTGTTAAGTCTTTGGTGGTGGAAGCAGTAAAAGAAGACGGCTACAGTGTTTTAAATGCTGACGATCCTATGACTCCTTATTTGGCTCAAAGGGCTAAAGGTAAAGTAATATACTTTTCAATGTACGATAATAACCTCACTGTGAAAAAGCACGTAGAAAAAGGCGGAATTGCAGTATATGTTAAAGATGGTGTCATCGTTATAGCAAATGGACAAATAATTCCTGTTGTAAAGATAGAGGAAATTCCTGCAGCTTTGTCAGGGAAAGTTTTGTATAATGTGGAAAATGCTCTTGCAGCTATCGCTGCTTCTTATGGTGTAAAAGTGCCTATAAATATTATTGCAAAGGGTATAAAGACATTTTACTGCGATACTACACACAATCCAGGGCGATTTAACTTATTTAATGTAGGTAATTTCCGTGTATTAGTAGATTATGGCCACAACATAGCTGGAATAAAAAGTGTAATAGAAGCAGCACAAAAACTTGATGCGAACAGGCTCATCGGTGTGATAGGAGTTCCAGGAGATAGAATAAATTCTAGCATATTAAAAGTAGGAGAGATTTGTGGTGAAGGGTTCGACTTTATATATATAAAAGAAGACGTGGATTTAAGAGGCAGAAAACCCGGAGAAGTAGCGAGAATATTAGAAGAAGGTGCAATAAAAGGAGGCATGGATAGAAAAAAAATAAAGACTATTTTAAAAGAGACAGAAGCGTTAAAGGCAGCTATGTACCATGCTGAGGCGGGAGATTTAATAGTAGTCTTTTATGAAAAATATCAGCCGATTATAGATGTGATAGAAGAGTTCATCAAAAACAAAGATTTGAAAAATAGTGAAATGAAATTAGAAAGGGCTTAAAACTAAGCCCTTACTTTGCTTTCTTCATATATTTCATTTATTGTCTTGTATATTCCCACAGAAATAATGTCTGCCATTTTCATTACCATTCTAAGTCTGGTGTTTTGAAGCACCATGTATTCCATAAAGCCAGAGACATTAACAATTCCTGTAACAAACATATCTCCTACAGGCGGTAGATCTTTTAAAACCCCTGCTCCAGGCTTTATAGGTCCTTTTCCAACAGAGATGTGACCTACGTGGTTTAAAGATCCCAAACAGGCGTCTATAGCTACTATAAAAGGACGCCCATAATTTAAATTTATGTATTTTAAAACCTGATGTATGTTTTTTGCATGTAATGGCTCTTCTAAAGTACCAAAGATATGGGCTTTTCCTTTAAGAAGAGGCTTTAGTTTATGACCAATTAAAGGTCCCAAGCTATCCCCTGTGGACCTATCAGTTCCTATACACAGCAAAACTATTTCTTTTCGATAATCGTATAGTTCTGTCAAGCAGTTAGAAAAAAATTTATAAAAATGCCCCAAAGCATTTTTGTCTTCTATATTTATAAGCTCCATATGATTCTCCTTTCTTTAGTTGATAAGTCTTTCAAATATATTTTTGGCAACTATGTAAAATTAAATACAGGTAATTTCCGGTTTTTAATTGTTGAAAAACCTTTCTTACTTGTGTAATATATAAAATATAAAGAAGGTAAAGCGGGTGATATGATGGAGGCAATAGTCCAACTATACCAAAAATTTTTAAGTCTTTACGATATAAAAATATTAAAAGTAACTTTCGATATCATAAAAATTTTAATTATATCCTTTGTAGGTATAAAAATAGGGGACATACTTATATCAAGGTTTTATAAATTACAGGCAAAAGGAAAAATACAGCTTCCTGAAAGAAAGATAGGCACTTTAATGTCTCTTACCAAAAATATATTGAGATATGTCATTTATTTCATAGCAGCTGCTTCAATACTAAAAATTTTCAACATAGATATGACATCAATATTGGCAGTTGCCGGAATTGGCAGTTTGGCTATAGGTTTTGGTGCTCAAAATCTAGTCAAAGACGTGATTTCGGGGTTTTTTGTAATATTTGAAGATCAGTTTGGAGTTGGGGATTATATAACGATAAATAATTTTTCGGGTCTTGTTGAAGAAGTAGGACTTAGAACAAGCAAAATAAGGGATTTTTCGGGTGATTTACATATAATACCAAATGGAGAAATAAAGACTGTAACAAACCATACACGAGGCAGTATGAGAGCGCTTGTAAATGTAGGTGTTCCTTACGAAGAAGATGTTGATAAAATAACAAATGTGCTTAAGCAAATTTGTGAAGATATAAAAAAATCCAGAAATGATATAATAGACGGTCCTACAGTTTTGGGAATTACGGATTTTCAAGATTCACAAGTTTTAATAACTATTGTTGCAAAAACAGAGCCTATGAAGCAATGGGAAGTTGAGAGGGAGATAAGATATCGGATAAAAAAAGTATTTGATCAAGAAAAAATTGCATTTCCATATCCTCATAGAGAGATTACAATAAAAAATAATGATACATAACTTAGTTAGCAACGTTTGCAAATGTATTAGTTTATTTGATTTGGAAATTGAAAAAATTAATTGAGGTGATTGCTTTGCCAAAAGAACTCCACGTTGGAGATATTGTAAAGATGAAAAAAAAACATCCTTGTGGCTCTGACGAATGGGAAATTTTAAGAGTTGGCATGGACATTCGCATAAAATGCCTAAAATGCGGAAGAATGGTTTTGATGCCCAGAGCTAAATTTGAAAAAAGCATCAAAAAAATTTTAAAAACAGTTGAAAATCCCTCTGGACAATGATAGAATAGGGTTATAGATTGCCGCCTTGCCCTTTTTTGGGCCGTTTAGTCCAAAAGGAGGTGAAAAAATGAGGTCATACGAGACAATGTACATTCTCTCTCCAGATTTAAGTGAAGAGGAAAGAAAAGGCTTAATAGAAAGATTTAAAAACCTCATTGTTGAAAATGGTGGAGAAATAACCAATTTTGATGAATGGGGTAAGAGAAAGTTAGCATATCCAATTGACAAAAAACCTGAGGGATATTATGTACTGATGAACTTCAATAGCGACTCAAAGGTTTCTCAGGAATTGGAGAGAGTTTATAAAATTACAGATGGCGTTTTGAGATATTTAATAATTAGAACTGACGAATGATCGTTTATTAATAAAAAAGGTGGGTTAAAAATGTTAAATAAGGTTATTTTAATAGGCCGCCTTACAAAAGACCCTGTGATGAGGTATACTTCTGAAATGGTTCCTGTTACCACATTTACATTGGCGGTGAACAGGAATTATGTTAGTCAAAGCGGGGAAAGGCCTACAGATTTCATACCCATCGTAACTTGGAGAAAACTTGCAGAAATTTGTGCTAACAATTTAAAAAAAGGTAGGTTAATAGCAGTAACTGGAAGCATTCAAACCCGAACATGGGATGACAATAGCGGCAATCGGCACTGGGTTACCGAAGTGGTAGCAGATGACGTAAGATTTTTAGAGCCAAAATCTGGTTTTGGCAGCAGTAACAATGCTGAAGAAAATAAAGACTTGGATGAATACTTTGATAGCGTATTTGAAGATGTACCGGAAGAATTTGAGGGTTTTACACCTATTGAGAGTGAAGATGATTTACCTTTTTAAAAGGAGGTTGAAGGATGACAACAGCTAATACTACTGCAAAAGATAATGCGGCGACTACCAAGAAAAAGGGCAGAAAAGCGAAAAAGCGCGTTTGTGCTTTCTGCACAGATAATATAGATAAGATTGATTACAAAGATGTGGCCAGGCTACGTAAGTATATTACAGAAAGAGGGAAAATTCTGCCGAGAAGAATAACGGGAAACTGTGCAAGGCATCAAAGGCAGCTTACAAGAGCTATTAAAAGAGCAAGACAAATAGCACTACTACCATATACAGTAGAATAATGATATAATTATAAGAGGGCAATGCCCTCTTTTAGTTTACTGTTTAAAAAAGCTGTCAAAAATAAAGGTGGAATGGAAAAATGAAAAATAACCTTGAGATTGCCAAAAATATTATGAACATTGAAAATTTAAAAATAAACCTCTTGGGAAAAGTATATTCTCTTTTTAAAGCTTTTAATGAAGATGAAGATGGAGAAGTGTTGAGAGACAATCTTTGTGATATTTTAATTTTTGCCTACTTATTAGGAGAGAAATTGGGCTATGACTTTGAAGAAATGGATGAAGCGGTGATAAAAAAACTCAAACTTCAAGTTATTGATAAAAATGAAGGTGAATATAATTTTTCTGGACTACAAAGATACATAAATAGTAGAAAACGGGAGTGATTTAATGGATTTACGAAAACTTACCAATGCGGCAATGATGACAGCAATTGCTGTAATAATGACGTTAATAGGAGTGTATATTCCACCACTATTCGTACTGTTTTTTTTAATACCAGTTCCCGTTGCTATAACTTGTATAAGAAGCTCTAAATCTTATGCTATTGCATCATCTTTTGCAGTATTTATTGTAAATGTAATTTTTGTAGATATAGCTACAGCTTTTATAAGTTTATTTTTTGCCTTTCAAGGACTTGCTATGGGCTATTTAATATTGAAAAAACGTAGAGCTAGTGAAACTGTTATTGATACCTCTATTGTGTCAATATTTGGGATAGTTATAATATTGTACTTAACAAAAGTAGCCTTCAAAGTAAATGTGTTTGATTTGTTTTTTAAGACAATTGATATAAGCACAAAAGAAGTATTATATATTTATCAAGGGCATCCAAACTTTTCGGCTATAAGAAGCAATTTATTAGCGGTTCAAGAAATACTAAAGATGACTTTACCTGCATCCATACTAGTTACAGTTGTGGCTGTTATTTTAGTTAATTATATAATTATATCCAAAGTCTTAAAAACTCAAAGGGTCTATATAGAAGCACTTCCTCCTTTTGAAGAATGGAAAATGCCTTATATAACAGGATGGATTTTTATTGGAGTGTTGTTATATCAATATTTTCTAAAGCAACCGGAAGCAATAACTACTAATATAATAGCATTGCTCTCTCTGGGTTTTACACTAGGAGGTTTGTCAATAGTAAAATATTATTTAATTCATAGATTGAAGATGAAATCATTGGCTGCTAACTTAATCCTTGTATTTTTATTTCTTTTTCCTCTTACCTCTTGGTTACTTTTCGTAATAGGTATTGTGGATACTAGCTTGAATTTAAGAAAATATATGAATTAACAAGTTAAAAAACGAGAGGTGTTTTTGTGGACAAGAAATTTTATAAAGTAATTTCTTCTGTCAATGTGGTAAATATTTTGCTATCAGCTCTCTTAATAGCCATAATGTTTTACTACAACAAGATAATTGCTTTTATTTCATTAATCATTTTTCTTTTGGTGCTTTTACGTGATTACTACGAAATAAAGAAAAAACGTTTAGAGTTAGATAAATACATAGAAAATATATTTTTCAATGTTGACAAAGCATCAAAAAGCCTTTTAGCAAGGATGCCAATTCCTGCTGTTGTGTTAAATAGTAAGGGGGAGATCCTGTGGTATAACGTAAGCTATTCTCAGGCTTTTAATGAAAATGAAGAGATAAAAAAGCTGGTAAAAAAATACACAGAAGGCAAAGCAGATGAGAAAAAGAACCAAATAGAATTCAACGGTCGCTACTATTCTGTGTTAAAAATAGATTCTCAAACAAAAAGAAAAAAAAGAGAAGACTTAAGTTGTACTCTTTTGTTTCTTGATAACACTGAATACTTTAGGCTTAAAAAATCTTTAGCTTCCGATAGACCCGTGGTAGGGCATGTAATAATTGACAACTATGAAGAAGCGATGATGGCAGTAGAAGATATTAAAAAAGCGGTGGTTTCTTCAGAAATAGAAAAAAAACTTTCAGAATGGGCTTTTTCAATAAAAGCCTTTATGAAAAAATATGATGATGATAAATACTTTGTTATATTTAAAGAGGAAGGATTAAAGACGTTGGAAGAAAATAAATTTGAAATATTGGATAAAGTAAGAGAAATTGGGGAAGAAATAAAAATTCCTTTAACTTTGAGCATAGGAATTGGAGCGAATGCCAATGACTTTTTAGCCTTAAATGAATACGCCTCTAGTGCTTTAGACTTAGCATTAGGGCGAGGTGGAGATCAAGCAGTAATAAAAAGAGGAGATAAAATTTCATTTTATGGAGGAAGAACACAAGCTGTTGAGAAGAGGACAAAAGTAAAGGCGAGAGTAATTGCTCATGCCATAAGAGATCTTATAAAAGAATCTTCTACGATTTTTATAATGGGACATGACTTTATGGATTTCGACTCATTAGGGGCTGCGATTGGCATGTATAGAGCCTGCATGTCTTTAGGTAAAAAAGCCTATATAGTATTAGATAAGTCTAATGTAGCGATAGATGAATTGGTAAAGAAAATACAAAACACAAAAGGCTATGAAGATTTATTTATAAAAAGTAGTGAAGTTAAAAATACGGTAGACCAAAACAGCCTTTTAATAGTGGTTGATACCCATAGACCAAGTCATCTTACTTATCCCGAGATTGTAGATATTATAGACAGAATAGCTGTAATAGACCACCATAGAAGAGGAAAAGAGTTTATTGACAAAGCCTTGCTTGTTTATTTAGAGCCTTATGCTTCTTCTGCTAGCGAATTAGTCACAGAAATTTTGCAGTATATAGTAGACAAGATTGACATAAAACCTATAGAAGCTGAGGCTTTAATGGCGGGAATATCGGTGGATACAAAAAATTTCACCTTCAGGACAGGCTCTAGGACTTTTGAAGCAGCCTCATTTTTGAGAAGAAAGGGTGCAGATACAACCTCTGTTAAGCAGCTTTTCCAAAATGACATAGAGTCTTATATAATAAAATCTTCGATAGTGAAAAATGCCGAGATACTGGATAATGGCATTGCAATAGCAGTTAGCCCTCCAAATGCCAACAATCTCATCATAGCCCAAGCTGCTGATGAGCTCCTTACAATAAAGGGAGTACAAGCCTCTTTTGTCCTTTTAAAAAGAGAAGAAGATGTAGCCATAAGCGGACGCTCTCTTGGAGACATAAATGTTCAAATTATCCTTGAAAAGCTCGGTGGAGGAGGACATTTAACTGTTGCAGGAGCTCAGGTCAAAAAACCTATAGAAGAAGTACTGCAAGACTTAAAAAATGCTATTAAAGAATATTTTGAGGAGGAAGGGGAAGATAAATGAAAGTCATATTAGTGAAAGATGTTAAAAATATAGGTAAAGCAGGAGAAATTGTAAATGTTAGTGACGGCTATGGGAGAAATTATCTTCTTCCAAGAGGACTTGCCATAGAGGCTACAGAATCCAACATAAAAGTGCTTAATGAAAAGAAAAAGGCGGAAGAGAAAAAGAGACAGCAAGAATTAGAAGAAGCAAAAAAATTAGCTCAAGACCTTTCAAATATTAGCCTGGTTTTAAAAGTAAAAGCAGGAGAAAATGGCAAACTCTTTGGCTCTGTAACTTCGAAAGATGTAGAGAAAGCTTTAAAGGAGAAAGGCTTTGACATTGATAAGAAAAAAATATCTTTTGACGAGAGTATAAAGACTACAGGTACCTATTATGTAGACATAAAACTTTATCAAGGAGTCACAGCAAAAATGAAGGTAGATGTTGTGGCAGAGTAATTAAAGCAAGGGGGAATAAAGGATGGAGTGGAGCAAAATCCCTCCCCAAAACATAGAAGCTGAACAATCTGTCTTAGGGTCAATGCTTCTATCTAGGGATGCCATAATAGACGTTTCTGAAATACTAAAAGCAGAGGACTTTTATAAAGAGTCTCATAAAAAATTATTCGATGTAATGATGGAGATGTTTGAAAAAGACATCCCCGTTGACCTTGTGACAGTGGTTGATGAACTTAGAAAGCGTAACATGTTAGAAGCTATTGGCGGAATTGATTATATAGCAAGTCTGTCTTCAAATGTCATTACCACTGCTAATGTATCTTACTATGCAAAGCTTATAAAAGAAAAAGCTACATTGAGAAGACTTATTGAGGCCTCATCAGAGATTATGGAGTTAAGTTACGAAGGAGATGACGTAGAAACTGTCCTTGACATAGCAGAACAAAAAATATTTGATATAGCTCAGGGAAGAAACACTACTAATTTTTCACCTATAAAAGACGTGTTAATGAATACCTTTTATAAAATAGAGGAACTTTATAAAAACAAAGGACAGCTCACAGGTATTCCCTCTGGCTTTCCTGACCTTGACTTAAAAACTGCTGGCTTTCAGCCCTCTGACTTTATATTAGTCGCAGCAAGACCTTCAATGGGAAAAACCTCTTTTGCTTTAAATATTGCTCAAAATGCAGCTCTTTTGACAGGCCTTCCTGTTGCCATATTTAGCTTAGAGATGTCAAAAGAGCAGCTGGTAAACAGACTTATCTGTTCTACTGCCAATATAGATAGCCAAAAGCTTAGGACAGGAAATCTTGATGAAGACGACTGGATGAAACTGGCGGCTGCGATGACTCCTCTTTCTAAAGCTCCTATTTACATTGACGACACTCCTGGAATTGGCGTAATGGACATAAGAGCGAAGTGCAGGCGCCTCAAACTGGAAAAAGGATTAGGGTTGGTGATGATAGATTATCTGCAGCTTATGCAAGGGAGAGGAAAGGCAGAAAACAGGCAGCAAGAAATTTCAGAAATATCGAGGTCTCTTAAAAGTTTGGCAAGAGAATTAAATGTTCCTGTAATTACCCTTTCACAGCTTTCCCGCGCACCTGAGTCTAGGTCAGACCACAGACCTATTTTGAGCGATTTGAGAGAATCTGGAGCAATAGAGCAGGACGCTGACATAGTAATGTTTTTGTACAGAGATGATTACTATCATAAAGATTCTGAAAAGAAAAACATAGCAGAAGTTATAATTGCAAAGCACAGAAATGGACCTACAGGTACAGTTGAACTTTTATGGCTTGCACAGTATACAAAATTTGTAAGTCTTGATAAATATAGAACGGAATAATCTTTAGTTTGCTTTTAAGAAGGGATGAAAGTCATTATGGCTCATTTTGATTACCTTAAAAAAGTCCCTTATTTTAATGAACTGGAGGATAAGTCCCTTGAAGAGATACATAAGATCTCTATCATAAAATCTTTTAAAAAAGGTTCTATTATTTTCATGGAGGGGGAAAAGGGAGAAGCTATATATTTTGTAAGATCGGGCAAAGTTAAAATATCAAAAACCTCTTCTACGGGGAAAGAGTACATTATTAAAATAATGGAAAAAGGAGACATATTTGCTGAATCTGTCCTATTTGTTGGTGGAGAATATCCTGCAACTGCAGAGGCTATAGAGGATTCCGAAGTAATTGTACTTAAAAATCAAGACATAGAAAATTTAATACTGAAAAATAGCGAAATAGCCTTAAGCATTATTAAACTTATGGCAAAAAGATTAAAAAATGTAGCTGTGATAATAGAAAATCTTGCTTTAAGAGATTCCATTGGCAGAACGGCTTCTGTGCTTCTTACATTCGCAAAAGAGAGAGGAATAAACACAAAAGAGGGAATTTTATTAGATTTAAATCTCAATAGGCAAGACCTTGCTAACATAGTCGGTACCTCAAGAGAAAATGTCACAAGGATTTTAAGTCAATTAGATAAAGACGGGGTAATACGCCTTGACAGGCAGAGAATATTAATTAAAGATATAGAAAAGCTTAAAGAGATGCTGTAGTGATATTTTTCCTTCCAATCACTAAAAAAATAACCTACAGGCACTTCAAGTTTTTCAGCTATATAAATAAGTTGCTCTAAAGAAGGCAATGTTTTGCCATTTTCAATTCTGCTTAAGACAACCCTATTCATAAATATCACCACATAAAGTTCATTTCAAGACTTTTTTGAGGATTTTCTGTTTTTTTGAGTATCAAAGAGATATTCATTAAAATTCTAACTTCCATATCACTGTAAACAAAATCAGCGTAATTGGAAAGAGCAGGGATAGTAACTTTCATTGCTTCTTCAAGCTTTTTCATAGCCTTTTCATAATCTTTATTGACAGTTTTTTCAAAAACAGATTCGGCGAGAAATAAAAGTTGTTTTTTCAATTTTTCTAAGAGTATCCCTATTAATAAAACTATACTCAGAAACATCAATTTGAGAAAGGCCTAAGGATTTTCTTATATTTTTCAATTCTTCCCCAAAGCCTTCCAGGTCATAATAAAACCCATCCATTTTTTAACACCCCATGCAGATTCAAATCGGCTTGTAATTGTTTCTTTTACCACGTATTATATAAATAAGGAAAGAAAAAGTAAAGGGAAGTGAGGATGGAATGAAAAAGAATAGGAGATAGAAGGGTAGTACCATTAGGAGAAGAGGATGCAATAGACTTGCATTATGTAATTCCAAGGGGAGTGACGTAAGTTTACACTAAAATTTAATTTTTAGGGCATTGATCATAAAATAGAAAAGACAAGAGATTAAAGATTCGATAAAAAGAATGGAAGGTGTCATATGAGAGTGAATTGTTACTTAAAGCTTAGTTTTCTTGGATAAAAGTTTTAAAAAAATGTAATTATAGTTTTACTGATTAGTATTAATATTATTCCAAGTTTTGCTGCTTTTACCCAGAATTATATACGTCATTATGCATGGTCAAGCGATTGGGGCATGAAAATTTTCTTTTTTACGTAAATTACAGTGCTTCTAATTACATTGATTACCCCATGAAGTCTATTGGTGATCATTATGTTGCTGCTTTTAACAACTTGCCAAATCATCCTGAAATAGGTAATGGCAATTGTCACTTGGTAGGTGTTGATGTTGTTGATGCTAGTTCTGGAGTTTTAATTGGTACAATAGATACTTCAAAATTCGCAAAAAATCCGAATGGTTCGATTTGGAATCCAAATACATTAATATATTTTGATTTGTATAGTTCTTATACAATCAATTATTATTCTACGACAACAAAAACTGTTAATTCTACTGCAAAGACTCTTTTCCAATTAGATCCTAGTTGGATACCGAGTAGTTGGACTGACTATACGACTTTAACATTTAGCTTTTGAGGAGGTGAATTGAAGTGAAAAAAGGAAAAACTTTAATTTTAATTAGTTTGAGTATTTTTCTGATATTTATTTTAGCTATTGTTGCTTTTTCATTTTCAGCAGCAAATCCGCAAGAAAAAGCAAATGAATTACAATTTAATAATGTTGTGGAAAAAGTACTTGCCTTTTTTAAAAGCAACAAGGATAAATTACAGATTGATAAAGGTGACATGATTGCAGAAGTTAATGGTATACCGATATACAAAAATGAATTTGAATTACGGAAGGAGTTAACATTAGCACCAGGAGTACAAACAGATAATATAGATGATTATATATTGCAAAAGTTGATCAAGGAAAAAGTACAAGAATATCTGGCAAGTAAATACAATATAAGGGTTTCAGAAAGAGGAATAAATGAATATATAGAAAAAGAAAAGAAAGAGTTTAATGAATACCCAGAAGCAAAGAAGAAATTAGATGAATTGATTGCTGCAAGCGGTATGACAGAAGATGAATATTGGAATACTTATGAAAAATACAATGCAAAAAGGATATTGCTGTTTAGCAAATTGAATAATTATATTATAGAAGAAGGAATAAAGAGCGGGAAATTGAAAAAGGCCGAAGAGATGACAAACGACGTGCAAAATGAATACAAAAGGTATGTTGACAGTATAATAGATGAATATCTAAAAAGTGCTAAAATATCAATTAACAATAAATATAAAGATATGTTTAAAGACTTTTGAGAACATTGCCCAGACGCTGGGGGCGGTTCCTCACGTATGAAGATAAAAATCCTCCATAAAATGGGGATTTTTATTATGCTGCCTATTAGAAAACTGTAATCCACACAGTTCACGTTGAGAAAGCTTCTTTTGAAGCCTTAAAGACTTTATTTTAGTGCCAATAGGAATATTCATAAATATCACCACATAAAGTTTAAATTTTCAGATAATTTATTTCAAAAAATTTCCTTTATTCTTTTTAAACTATTGATTTTACTATTCTTGAGGTTTTTTCTGAAATTTCTGTCATGTAACTTAAAGTTACAGTGTATTATTTTTTCAATGACGATATATGAAAAAAGGAGAAAAAGAAAGAAAAAGTGAATAACTTTGCCAAAACGAAATATTGGGATAGTTCTTCAACAATTTTGACATTTTACTGGAAGGGGCAAGAATGGTAGGATAAAATTGAAAAAGGTATAGCTTTATTGACAAGAGTAACTTTTCTGCTTGGATACTGACATATGTTAACGTAAAGCTCGCCTATATAAATGATAAAAAAATAATGCAACCGTATTATTATCTACAGTGATAATAATTAGGCGTGGACATAATTATCCAAAACAATTAAATTTTAAAAGACAAGGGGTTGGAAGAATGAAAGAAAAAGAGCAAAAATTTAAACAAGTCTTGTCTTTATTTATAATCTTTGTATTAACTTTTATAATGACCTGTGGTTGTTCCACTGAGGAGAAAAAAGAGAAGGTAAAATTGAATGGAAGTCCTTTTGCAATTCTTGAGGAGGAAGAAGAGGAAGTAAAAGCGAAGCTTTATTATTGGGACCTTGAACACAAGAAAATAAAAGATGAATCAAAAATCATGCATACCATTCTAAAGAAAGAGGTACCAAAAGAAATTTACAAGAAGTCTCCAATTTCATGGGATGGAAAAGGACATTTGGTAATTCCATCATATGCACAAGTTTCTCAAGAGTATCAAGGAAATGTCGAGAAAGTAGAAATTCCTTTGCAAGAAAGAATAATTTGGGGGAAAGATGTAAAACTGGTCAGTAAAGAAAAGGACAAATACATTTTGGTTTTTACTGAGAATAGTAAGGATAAAGAAATAGAGTTGGTTATTCCTCCACACTTTTTTAAAGGGAATGACGGTAAAGAGTACAGCGTAGGAGAAACAGGCACTGTAGCAGGAATTATCAAAAAGGGAGATGAGGTATTTATACTGTACTCTTGTTTTATACCAGGTGCAGGGGAAATCTATGCAAAACTTTTCATAGCAAAATATGATCTTAAGGCAGAAAAAATAGAATGGGGAGAAGTAGAGATTCCAGAAAATGCAGAATTATCACCGGCGTTACCCCCTTTACCAGACAATACAACTTCTATTGAGAAAAGCTTCTTTATACCTACTCTTACAGTTCCTGCAGAAGTAGATATTGATAGTATGAAACTTAAGCCAATCAACAATATCATAGAGTATCAGAAGAAATATGCTTCAGAAACATTGAAATCAGCCATGCCGGTTAATATAGAAATTTTGGGGAGCTATGAAGATATTTTATTTGTAGGTATTCAAATGGTGAAGCCCACCGAGCCTCCAGAACTCTATGTTTTTGCGCTAAAAGATGGGCAAATGATGGGACTTTTGCGAAGGACAGAGAAAGGGATAGAGCTAGTAGACCAAGAAAATAAGGTAGTGGAAACATACGACATACCTAGAAGCAGTAGTTTTGGCGGAGAAAGGGATATCATTTTCCCAAATACAAGCGGGACAAATAGTATGATGGAGTAAAAATTAAAGTTGTAGGGTTGGAGGGGGATTTTATTAATTTTTTAATTTCTTAATTGCAATTACAGCCGTTTTTTGTAATTGGTCTTTTAATCTTTGATATAGCAGACAAAAAAGCTAAAAAGAAAGGGATTTTAGGAATGTATTAGGAGTAGTTGAGGCTTTGTGGTAGAATTTCAAATGTTCTAGAATCAAAATTCACAACTCTTTCATCACGACCATACCATTTTCTTTGGTAATTTCTAAGTTATAAAGTTTTTTACAGGACTCTATGGTTATTTTTTTAAGCTTATCCTGACCAGTTATTAATGGTCCTAGAGGTTTGTATAAGCAAGAAAATATCAAGCATATACCTCTTACTCAATATGCAAAAGAACTTAATGCTCAAAAGTCTGATGAGATAAGGACTATGAGTATATCATGGATAAAAGAAGGGGATATAAATATATGGCTTGTAGGAGATTTTAAAATTGGTCAATAAAAAACAGTAACCGGGAGATGAAATTTATGGCAAAGAATTTTCAGAACCCTTATAAGAGATATTTTTCTCTTATAAGCATTTTTTTTATTTTAATATTAATACTGCCAAGTTGTAATATTCACAAAAATAATGATGAGCCAGAAATTGCAAACAGTATAAAAACGAAAATAGGCAATAATCCTCCAAAATTTGATTTTATTAATAAAGTAGTTATGGCTGAAAACAATAGCGATATGATACAAAAAGCAAAAAAAGATTATCTACAAGCATTGAATCTTCTTAAAAGAGTGGGTAATGATAAAAAACTTCTTTATTTAACCGATCAAAATAAAAATTTAGAGCTAGTTGCGCAGAAAATGAAGGATGCTGCAGAAAAAAATGATAACTGGGTTGAAACTTGGGAGTATGCAAAAGAAGTGTTGGTTGATGGGTATTATGTCTTGCCATTTAGTTTGTCGGACAATGACTTACCTAGCCTATATGGTGAGGCTTTGGATATTTACAAGACACTCACATATGAAGTAGAAAAGTTGTCTCAAAAAACATTAGAGTATGAAAATAATAACAAAATAAATTTTGAGAGCTGGCTCAATCTATCGTATGTAGAAAATACTATTGAAGATGTTAGAACTAATTTGTTTAAACAGGTAGAACAACTTTTATCAGAATATGTAAAATTAAGTCGAGAAAGTGGTACAGATGAAAAGACACAAGTACAAAGGGCTAGAGCTTTAGGTTCAACGCTTTCGGTTCTTCAAATGGCAAAAAATCAAATTGAATGCAGTCAGATAATTATTGATACCATAAAGATAGGACAACATTCTGAAGAAGATAAAAGAGAAATTTTGGACTTATACAGAGAAAGAGCAGGAAAAGTAGTAGAAGCTATATCGGCCAAAATAAAAAGCAAGTCGTGGGGTGAAGAACTTTATAAATATTCTGTAGGAAATTATGACACTGCAAAAAAATTAGAAAAAAATAATTTTTATTCATTGGCTCTTATTAAATACCAACTTGCCTATATATTTGCGACACTTTCAAAAAATTGGATGGAATACCCAGATATAATACATTATGGAGACTTAAAAGCTAATGATGTTTCTGTAGAAAATATAATTAGAAGCTGGAATGATAGCGTAAAAGAATTTGAGGAGATTGATAAAAAACTTGATCAATATGAAAAAGAAGGGAAGGTCTTTTTAAATATAAGACTAGTGACCAACATTTTTTATAAGAGTTGGTTTAATGTTGGCGATGGTTTTCTTAGGAGATTTATAGAAACACAAAGTAACTGGAAGGAAGTAGGTAATATTGCTTATATGAATATAGGACCTGTTCCTTTTGCTTTGAAAATAATTGAAGAGGATTTAGAAAATTTATCAAAAGTGTTTGATTAAGAGGCCATTGACAACTTTCCTTGTTCATGATAATATACTAAAAGAAGCGAAAGTGAATAAAGTTGGCCTTTAAACTGGTCCTGTGAGGCTAGTAAGGCGAAGAGGGAATTACGTAAAGAAGAGAGAAAGCCTTTCTCCGCCTGATGGGAAAGGCTTTTTTGACGAGGAAAAGCCTCTGCTACTCACAGCAGAGGCTTAATTTTTGAGAGGAGGAAAATTATGAAAGAACTTACTGTAGGTACAAAAGAATTGTCAGGTCCAATAAAGAAGGGAGACAAAATTTCACTGCTACAGCTTCTTATTCTAGGATTACAACATACTTTTACGATGTTCGGTGCCACAGTATTGGTACCACTGCTTACTGGGCTTGATGTGGGAGTAGCTCTTTTTACTGCAGGGATTGGGACTCTCTGGTTTCACTTGGTTACAAAAAGAAAAGTTCCTATTTTTCTAGGTTCTTCCTTTGCTTTCATCGCACCAGTGGCACTAGTGGTAAAACAATGGGGAATTCCGGCGGCTCAAGGAGGCATCATAATAGCCGGATTACTTTATGGATTGATGGCGCTGCTAGTTTACTTTTTAGGGCGAGAATTAATAGAAAACCTTCTGCCCCCTATTGTAACTGGTCCGATAATAATGGTTATAGGCCTTAATCTGGCACCAGCAGCAATTAAAAATGCCTCTCAAAACTGGACGGTTGCCTTGATAGTGCTTACGACGGTAATACTTGTTAGCGTGTACGGCAAAGGTTTTTTCAAACTGATACCGGTACTGGTAGGATTAATTGTAGGGTATGTGATGAGTTTGATTTTAGGAATTGTGGATTTGAAACCTGTACAGGAAGCAGCGCTATTTGCCATACCGGCCTTTACAAAACCCGAATTCAACCCAGTGGCGATTGGTCTTATCGCGCCTGTGGCGATGGCTACTATAGTAGAACACGTGGGCGATGTGCTTTCCGTAGGAGCTACTGTACAGAAAGACTTCATAAAAGATCCAGGTCTTCATAGGACATTAATAGGTGATGGTATAGCCACATCTTTAGCGGGCTTATTTGGAGGTCCCGCCAACACTACCTATTCGGAAAACACTGGCGTTTTAGCGTTGACTGGGGTCTGGAAGCCCGAGGTGATGAGGGTGGCAGCAGTCATGGCTATAATACTTTCTACCTGTCAGAAACTTACTGCCCTAATAAGAACAGTGCCGGAACCAGTCATAGGCGGTATATCTATAATCCTGTTTGGCATGATAGCCAGCATTGGTATTAGGACTGTCGTGGAGAATGCTTTAGATTTCAAAAAGTCAAGAAACCTTATAATATCTAGCGCTATTCTAGTCTTTGGCATAGGTGGTGCCGTAGTGAACCTGTGGGGTGGTATTCAGCTGGGTGGTGTAGGTCTGGCTGCTATTATCGGTATAATATTGAACCAGGTATTGCCTAAAGAATAATTTTGAGCGGGGGAATATATTTCCCTGCTTTTTATTTTTTGGTATGATATAATAAAAATTGATTTCCTATGGGTGTGAAATTACCGTATTATTTTTAAGTATTGATTCATTATTTTGACTTTTTTTTATCAATATTGTATAATACCGTATGTATAAAGGCATAATATTAAAGCAATATGTTACACTTTTAATACAAGCAGGATTTGATATTACATACATCATTGTAAAGAAATAATTTTTTCTTACCATGGAGGTGGCGGATGGGTGAAAGAAATCCTGGAGGATATCAAAGATGCGGAAAACAGCGCCAGGGCAATGGTGGAAGAGGCCGAGCGTGAAGCAAGGTCTATATTGGCTGAAGCCAACCGCGAAGCTGAAGAATTGATTTCACAGGCCCGCAAAAAAGGGGAAGAAACTTTTAAAAATATTATAGAAGATGCAAAAAGGGAAGCGCAAAAAGAAGTTGTGGCTTTGAGGGAACAGTATGAAAACGAAATTGAAAAACTTCGGGAAAAGGCGGAAGGCCGTATCCAAAAAGCTGTAGACTTAATTGTGGAGAGGATAGTGACTTTCCATGGCAATTGTTAAGATGAAAAAAATGTACCTTTTTGGCCTGAACGAGGAGCGAGATAAAATAGTTGGTGCCCTGCAGAAACTAGGAGTAGCTGAAATTGCAGATTTGAGAGAAAAAGATATTGACATAGACATTACAGAACATCAATTTTCGGAACAAGTAAATAGCGAGCTATCGAAGATTGAATTAAAGCTTACTAGGCTGAAATTTGCTATCGATTTTTTGAAGCCTTATGGCAAGAAGTTAAATCCATTAATCTACGGTAGACCCAAGGTCAGCATGAAAAAGTTGCAGGAGCTCCTTAACCGGGAAAGCGAAGTTTTTAATGTCATAGACTCACTTTCTGATCTTGACCAGAAAATTTCAAGGCTTAAGTCGGAAGAATCCAGAATAAAGAACAAGGTTGAATTAATGAAACCATGGGAGCGATTGGATATCCCCGTAGAGGAACTAGGCAATGCCGGCAGCGTGGAAGTAAGGGCTGTGGTAATCCCAAAAAAGAACTTCAAATCCTTCAGGGATAAAATGGCTGAAAAAGAACTACCGGTAGACATAATCCCGGTAGGGGAAGGTCGGGAAGAGGAATTTTTATTAATAGTCTATCATATTTCGGTAAAATCAGATATTCAAGAGTTATTTAAGGAGTTTTCGGTTAATACAGAAGAATTTGAGGGATTTACAGGAACCCCGTTGAAGATAATTGCCGGACTTCAGGAAAGGTTGAAAAACATCGAAACCGAAAGGCAAGAAATAAAGACAGAAATTTCTAGGTTAGCGAACTGGCTACTGGACATAGAGGCTCTTTACGATTACTGGTTTGTAGAAAAAAAGAAAAAAGAGAACTTCATGAAAATGGCAGGTACTGAAAAAGTCTTCCTGATGAAAGCCTGGGTTCCCGAGCCGTCGGTGGGAGCCGTAAAAGAAGCGATTACCTCCGTCACCAGTGCTGCCTACATAGTTTTTACCGAACCGTCGGAAGATGATGACATACCGGTGGTTTTGTCAAACCCGAGGTTAGTGCAGCCTTTTGAGATAATAACCGAGCTCTACAGTCTTCCAAATCCAAGGGAGATAGACCCTAATGTGTTCATGGCGCCTTTCTACTTTGTGTTCTTTGGTATGATGGTTAGTGACGCGGCTTATGGTCTGGTGCTGTCCCTGCTGTCAGGCCTTGCTCTCTGGAAGCTCAAATTGAAAGGGATGGGTAAAAAGCTGGCGGAGCTTTTGTTCCTAGGAGGAATATCGACTTTTATCTGGGGGATGATTTTTGGTAGCTGGTTTGGTGACCTTATTAAGGTCAAGCCGCTCTGGCTGAATCCTCTTGACAATCCGTTGGCTGTTTTGTTTTTGAGTTTTGCTTTTGGTCTGATACAGATATACACTGGTATAATCTTGAGCGCCTATAAAAATATAAAAAAGGGAAGGGTAGCCGATGCTTTCATGGATCAGGGACTGTGGCTGGTGCTACTGACAGGGCTCGTGATGATGGCTTTTCCGAATTTAGCAGGAATAGCAAAATATGTAACTGCCGCCGGCGCAATAGGCCTTGTGCTGACGCAGGGGAGATCTCAGAAAAATATTTTAAAAAAGTTCATGTCGGGGCTTTTAAGCCTTTACAATGTCACTAGTTATTTAAGCGACGTGCTTTCTTACTCCCGTCTGCTGGCGTTGGGCCTTGCAACAGGCGTTATAGCTACTGTCATCAATACCATGGCAAGAATGCTAGGAGTAAATATATTCGGGTATATAGCGATGCTGCTGGTGTTGATAGGAGGTCACCTTTTCAACGTCGCAGTAAATGCCTTGGGCGCTTATGTCCACAGCAGCCGACTGCAGTATATTGAATTTTTCGGTAAGTTCTACGAGGGTGGAGGCAAACCCTTCCAACCTTTGAGGATAGACACGAAATATGTGGATCTAGAAGATATTGGTAGAGTTAATTTAAAAAATCAAACTTTTGAAGGAGGAGTTTAAATGGAAGTTACACTTGGTCAAGTTCTTGCACTGTTAGGAGCTGCTATGGCGGTTTTTCTGCCAGGAATTGGTTCAGCCAAAGGAGTCGGTATGGTGGGTGAGGCTGCCGCGGGAGTAGTTACCGAAGACCCCAGTAAATTTAGCCAGACTCTGATATTACAGGCATTGCCTGGAACTCAAGGAATTTATGGTTTGCTTACAGGTTTTGTGGTGATGCAAAGGATAGGAATCTTGGGAGGAAATTTGTTGCCTCTTACCACCTATCAAGGACTGCTAGTTTTTGCAGCCTGCCTTCCTATAGCTATAGTAGGCTTGCTTTCAGCTATTTCCCAGGCCAGAGCTGCGGCTGCTGGTGTAGGGATAGTAGCCAAAAGACCTGAAGAACTAGCTAAAGGTATAACTTATTCCGCTATGGTGGAAACTTACGCGGTGCTAGCACTGCTCGCTTCGATACTAATGCTCTTCGGTTTAAAGCTGGCATAAGGAGTGCTTATAATGCAGGGTATTGCAAAGATTAAGGAAAAGATTTTTGAAGAAGCCGCAGAGCAAAAAAAACGGATAATTGAAAATGCAAAAAAAGAAGCAACCGAAATCCTAGAGAAAGCGGGGAAACAAGCTGCACAACTAAAAGCCGATGCTGAGGAAAAGGCCAAGAAGGCGGCCGGGGAGGAAAAGAGGAAAATTTTATCTATTGCTGAACTGGAAGAGAGAAAGCGCTACTTGGAAGCGAAACAGGATTTGATAAACGAAGCCTTCGTCAGGGCGGAAAATAAACTTCTAAATCTAGAACCAGAAAAGTACAGGGACTTGGTCTACCGCATGATTTTGGCCGCTACCGTTGACGGTAATGAGGAAATTGTTGTTTCCGAGGATGACAAGGGAAAGATAACTCATGAATTGCTTGCGAAGGTTAACGAAGCCTTGAAAAGGCAGGGCAAGGCAGGCAATATTAGGTTTTCAGGAGAGAAAAGAACTATAAAAGGCGGGTTTATATTAAAATCGGCGACGGTAGAGGTCAATTGTACTTTCGATTACCTGCTTAAGGCCCAGAGGGAAGAATTGGAGACTGAAGTGGCCCGAATACTTTTTGAGGAGTGATAGCGATGGTTATAGAACAGGATTTCCTATACGCATCGGGCAGAATAAGGTCTCTGGAAAACAAGCTGTTGAGCCGGGCCATTGTCGAGAGGATCCTTGAAGCAGAGAACATGGATGCAGTCATGAGGGTCCTCAGTGAGACCGATTATGCTTCAGATTTTGAGGATTTAGAAAATATATATGAGTTTGAAAAGGCTTTAGAAAACAACATGAAAAAAACTTTGGAGATGATAAAAGACTCTTTAAAAGACGATAGAGTTGTAAGGTTTTTTACCTTAAAGTACGACTATCATAATCTGAAAGTTCTTTTAAAAAGTAGAATACTCGGTATTGATGTGCCGAAGAATCTTTCGACCTTGGGAGAAGTCCCTGTCGAAGAGCTTTTAAGGTTGAATAAAGGTGAGAAGGATGTGGCTCTCCCGAAGTTGATGCGGGTCGCTTTTGAGAAGGCTGTAGAAGTTTACGAAGAAACCCTGGACCCGCAACAGGTAGACCTTATATTGGACAGGGCTTTATATGAAGAACTCAATCGTTTGGTCCAGAGCATAAGCCACGATTTTCTTAAAAATTATTTGGCTGCGATAGTTGACCTCACCAACATAAAGACTATGGTTAGGTTAAAATATATGGAGTCAGATTTGAGGACTCTGGAGAAATCTCTCCTGCCGGGTGGCAGTATTGAACCCGAGTTTTTCGAGGAAATGTTTCAAGAACCAGTGCCAGTGCTGATCGAGGCACTGGCATCTTCCAAGTATTCTATGGTTGTTAAAGAAGGCTTAGAAAACTGGATGTCAATCAGTAGTCCAGCGGCCTACGAGAAGTTGGCCGACGATTTCCTACTTAATATGCTGAGAAGGGGGCTATATAAGCCTTTTGGATTAGAAACCGTTGTGGGTTATCTTGGGGCCAAAGAGAATGAACTCAAAATATTGAGGATTTTAATTGTGGGAAAAATCAATGGAATTTCTCAAGACATGATAAGGGAAAGGCTGAGGGATGTCTATGTATAAAATAGGAGTAATCGCGGACCACGATACGGTGCTTTCATTTAAGTCAACGGGTATTGATACTTTCCCGGCCATTGACGAGGTGGAAGCAGCGGACACACTCATGAAACTTGCTCGGGAAAATTATGCTGTTATCTTCATAACCGAACATTTAGCAGAAAAGATAAGGGAGAAGATAGATTTTTTCAGGGATAAAATATTGCCCATTATTACGTTGATTCCCAGCAACCGGGGTACGTTGGGAATCGGGATAAATGATGTGAAAAAATCTGTGGAAAAAGCTATTGGAGCAGATATCATTTTTGAAAGAGAGGGAAGGGAATGAGCCAGGGTATAATAACCAAAGTTTCCGGTCCCCTTGTGGTAGCTGAGGGACTTCCTGAAGCCAAGATGTTCGATGTGGTAAAGGTGGGTAATCAAGGGCTTATAGGTGAAATCATAGAAATACGTGGAGAGAGGGTATCAATTCAGGTATACGAAGAAACTTCTGGACTGGGCCCTGGGGACCCTGTAGTGTCGACGGGAGAACCTCTCAGTGTCGAACTGGGACCGGGAATGCTAGAAGGTATTTTTGATGGAATCCAGAGACCTCTTGACGTTATAGAAAAAAAAGTTGGCAGCTTTATTACAAGAGGCATAGACGTTTTTGCATTAAATCGCGAGAAAAAATGGAGATTTACGCCTAAAGTTAAGTCTGGCGATAAGGTTAGTGGAGGCGATATTATTGGCACAGTGCAGGAAACAGTGATAGTTGAACACCGCATAATGGTTCCTCCTGGTATTTCGGGTATTGTCGAAGACATTAGGGAAGGCGAATATACAGTAACCGAACCTGTTGCCAGAATAAAAACCGATTCTGGAGAGATAGTGGAAGTCACGATGATGCAGAAATGGCCGGTTCGAAAGGCTAGGCCATACAAGGAGAAGCTACCTCCTGAAATTCCGATGTCTACTGGACAAAGAGTTATTGACACCCTTTTCCCGGTTACCAAGGGTGGTACAGCGTGCATACCTGGACCTTTTGGCAGCGGCAAAACTGTGGTTCAGCACCAGCTAGCTAAGTGGGCCGATGCTGAAATAGTGGTATATATCGGATGCGGTGAGCGGGGCAACGAGATGACCGACGTACTCCTTGAATTCCCAGAGCTCAAGGACCCCAAGACAGGGGAACCACTCATGAAACGAACGGTGCTTATTGCCAACACTTCCAACATGCCTGTGGCAGCCCGTGAAGCTTCGATATATACCGGTATAACTATAGCGGAATACTTCAGAGACATGGGTTACAGTGTGGCCTTAATGGCTGACTCAACGTCTCGCTGGGCCGAAGCTTTGCGTGAAATGTCCGGAAGGCTTGAAGAAATGCCGGGAGAAGAAGGCTATCCAGCCTACCTTTCAAGGAGGCTTGCCGAGTTTTATGAGAGAGCAGGCAGAGTCATATGCCTTGGTAGTGACAACCGGGAGGGAGCCTTGACGGTGGTAGGTGCTGTATCCCCACCGGGGGGCGATTTGTCAGAGCCGGTTACTCAGGCAACTCTTCGCGTGGTGAAGGTGTTCTGGGCTCTGGATTCGGAGTTGGCCTATGCGCGCCATTTCCCGGCCATTAACTGGTTGACGAGCTATTCTCTGTATTCCGATGTTGTGGAAGATTACATGAACAAAAACGTGAGCAGTGACTGGGGCGAATTGCGCAGCGAGGCTATGAAACTACTACAAGAAGAAGCAAACCTTCAGGAAATCGTAAGATTAGTAGGTATCGATGCTCTTTCTACTAGAGATCGCTTAGTATTAGAAGTTGCCAGATCTATCAGGGAAGATTTCCTACATCAAAATGCTTTTCACGAGGTAGACACTTACTCGTCAATGGAAAAGCAGTATAGAATGCTTAAGCTTATAATGATATTCTATCAAGAAGCGCAGAAAGCTCTTGAAAAAGGTGCCCCGTTCTCGGAAATAGAAAAGCACCCGGTGCGCGAGAAAATTGCCCGTGCTAAATATGTCGAAGAGTCGAAGTTGGCTGTATTCGACGAAATAGAGAAGGAGATAAAGAAGGCTATGCAGGACCTCACTGAAGGAGGTGCAGCCGATGCTTAGGGAGTATAAAACCGTTAGAGAAATTGTCGGCCCGCTAATGCTGGTTGAAAAGGTGGAAGGCGTCAAATACAATGAACTGGTGGAAATTGAGACCGGCTCGGGGGAAATCCGTAGGGGACAGGTACTGGAGGTCAACGGTGATAAAGCACTGGTTCAGCTGTTTGAAGGTTCTACGGGGCTTAACATCAACGACTGCAAAATAAGGTTTGTCGGGAAAAGCATCGAGCTCGGGGTTTCTATCGATATGTTGGGGAGAGTTTTCGATGGTTTGGGCCGTCCGAGGGACAAAGGCCCCATGATCATACCGGAAAAGCGGCTGGATATAAACGGCAACCCCCTCAACCCGACGGCCCGCGATTACCCTTCCGAGTTCATTCAAACAGGAATATCTGCCATCGATGGGCTAAATACTTTGGTAAGGGGGCAGAAACTCCCGATTTTCTCGGCTTCAGGTCTACCTCATGCCCAGCTAGCAGCGCAGATAGCAAGGCAGGCTAAGGTACTTGGTACTGACAGTAAGTTCGCGGTAGTATTTGCGGCAATGGGCATAACATTTGAGGAAGCTGACTACTTTATATCAGATTTTAGGCGTACCGGGGCTATAGATCGCACTGTACTGTTTATCAACCTGGCTAACGACCCGGCTATCGAACGTATAGCTACTCCACGTATGGCCTTGACTTGCGCAGAATTCTTGGCATACGAAAAAGACATGCACGTACTTGTTATCATGACGGACATGACTAATTACTGCGAAGCTTTGCGAGAAGTCTCGGCCGCGAGGAAAGAGGTTCCTGGCCGAAGGGGCTATCCCGGCTACCTATATACCGACCTTGCAACGATATATGAGAGGGCAGGTCGGATTAAGGGAAGGGAAGGTTCGATTACACAGATACCTATTTTGACCATGCCTGAGGACGATAAGACCCACCCGATACCTGACCTCACCGGGTATATTACTGAAGGTCAGATAATTTTAAGTCGCGAACTATACAGGAAGGGTATATATCCGCCGATAGACGTGCTTCCGTCTCTGTCGAGACTTAAGGATAAAGGTATTGGGCATGGCAAGACTCGGGAAGATCACGCCGACCTTATGAACCAGCTGTTTGCCTCCTACGCTCGCGGCAAGCAGGCGAAGGAGCTGGCGGTAATCCTAGGTGAGGGTGCTCTTTCCGATACGGATAAGCTTTATGCAAAATTCGCCGATGAGTTTGAGGCCAGGTATGTGGCCCAGAGGGAAGACGAGGACAGGAGCATTGAAGAGACCCTCACGATAGGTTGGGATCTATTGACAATCCTGCCAAGAGCCGAGCTCAAGAGGGTAAGGGACGAGTATATTGACAAATACCTTCCTGTAAAAGGAGAATAGTGAAGATGATACATGTAAATCCTTCACGAATGGAACTTACCAATTTGAAAAAAAGGCTTGTAACCGCAAAGCGTGGCCACAAGCTTTTGAAAGACAAGCAGGACGAGCTTGTGAAGAAATTTTTGGACATGGTAAAACAGAATAAAGCTTTGCGGGAGGAGGTTGAGGCTGAGCTCATCAGTGCTTTTAGAAGTTTCACCATGGCAAGAAGCCAAATGCCAGCCAACGTGGTGGAAGAGAGTCTCATGATTCCTTCGGCTAAGGTCAGTATAAACGTTAAAAAGGAAAACATCATGAGCGTCAACGTACCCAGGTTAGAGATATCACAGGAGGAGAGTAAAAATCTCTACCCTTATGGTTTTGCGAACACGTCGGCGGAAATGGACGCGGCCATACGTACTTTGTCGACCATGCTGCCGAAGATGTTAAAGCTAGCTGAGATCGAAAAAGCTTGCCAGCTCATGGCCGATGAGATAGAAAAGACTCGCCGCAGGGTAAACGCCCTAGAATATGTCTTAATACCGCAGCTTGAAGACACTATAAAATACATCACGATGAAGTTGGATGAAAATGAACGTTCGAGCCGCACAAGGCTTATGAAGATAAAAGAAATGGTGATGCAAGGATAAAAAACGTTTCTTTGTTAAAAATCAGGGTGGGTAGTTTTTGAATGCCCGCCCTTTATTTTAATTTTATACTTTCCTTAGTTTTCAAATTTTTACATATAACACTTATTCTAATACTCTTTTTTTATATTAAGTTGTCATCTTCAAAAGTTTGGTAAGATGAAAAATCGTCATATAATTGATTAAAAGAGATATTATAAAAAAGGATGTGATGACCTTGAAGGGGAAAATAAAAAAGCTGGAGCCAAGAGAACTTTTTCTCATGTTTTGGGCTTTTTTTAAAATTGGCGCCTTTACATTAGGCGGAGGGTTTGCCATGATACCCCTTATGAAAGAAGAAATGGTAGATAAGCAAAAATGGATAAAGGAAGAGGAATTTCTGGATATAATTGCTGTAACTCAGTCGGCCCCCGGGGCAGTGGCTATAAATACTTCCATATACATAGGTTATAAATTGTATGGTCTTGTTGGCTCATTCATAGCTACCTTGGGGACTATACTTCCTTCGTTTCTGATAATAGTCTTTATAGCTTTGTTCTACGACAGCTTCAAATCCAGCATCTATGTAAAAAAGGCCTTCAAGGGGATATACCCAGGCATAGTTGTGCTCATATTGGCATCTGCTTTTAACCTTCGCAAGGCTGCCTTTAAAACTCCTGCTGGCGCCACAATAGCAGCTATTTCTCTCACAGCTCTCCTTATCTTTGACCTTCATCCTATAATAGTGATCCTGACATCGGGAATAGCTGGTATGTTATTACAAAACAGACTTCGGGATCCAGAGGAGCGTGAGGGTAAATGATATATTTAAGCCTTTTTTGGGTGTTTTTTAAAATAGGAGCTTTCAGTTTTGGCGGCGGTTACGCGATGATTCCTCTCATTGAAAAAGAGATTATAGATATCCATCACTGGCTGTCAGTGGACCAGTTCCTGGATATAATAGCCATTTCACAGATGACTCCTGGTCCCATAGCCATAAATGCGGCTACCTTTGTAGGGTATAAAATAGGAGGATTTTGGGGGTCAGTAGCAGCTACTATTGGAGTTACAGCTCCTTCTTTTCTGATTATAATCATTCTCGCACTTTTGATAATGAGGTATCGCCACTTACCTTGGTTAGATGCCTTTTTTAAGGGAGTCAGGCCGGCAGTTATCGCACTCATTATCCAGGCGGCTTATTCCGTAGGAAAGAGCTCCTTTGCCAGCATTAAAGATGTGCTGGTAGCAGTGGTGGTGTTTGTGGGGTTGTATCTTTTAAAAATTAATCCTCTCATAATGATAGTTGTAGCTGCGACCCTAGGTATTGCTATGTATTAGAATAGTTTGTAAATCGTAAAATAGTCATATGAGGTTTTTTCATTTAAATAAGCATGTCCCTGGCTCTCGTAAGCTGGTAAATCATGTATCCTGCCGAAAAAAGAAGTAGAAGGGAAAGCACAGGCGGCACCGTTATTAAAAAGCTTGCAATCTGTGGAGATTTTCCTGTTGTTTGTACAGTTTCTGAAAGTACCGCCTGGTAGTCGATTAGTACTCTGTATCCAAAGCGCAGCCACATAATTGATACTGCAAAAGATAGAGGTGTTATTAGCATTGCTATGGTATAACCCAAAGTGTGCCTTTTTTTAAGTGCGTTAAGCCCCAGGAAGATAGGTATCAGAAAGGCCAACGAAAAAGCAGCTCCCAAAAAAGCTGGAGAGAGGGCTATGAACAAAGCGGAAGTCAAAGCATAGAAGCGGATCCCGATATTCAGCGGGGCTAGAGCGCTCATGAAATCAAAATAAGCTGCATTGGTATATCGTAAATAGGAATAGACCTCATCTTTTATTTCGCTTTTTTTGAAGTTTAGCTTTTTCTCTATTTTTTCACCTTTTTTTATAACGGCTTCGTAGACTTTTTTTTGTTCAGTGTTTTTCATTTTGCTGGGATCGAAATTCTCATAACGGACTTTGGCTTTTACAAGCTCTTTGTTAATCTTGGTACGAACGGAGGCTGGGATGTCGGCGGACTTTGCCCATTTTTCGATGGACATCAGCATTTTAAATATTTCGCTTGCCACATTATTACCTCCAGCTTTTGTGAATTTTTCATGGTAATTTATTATATCATATAATAAATTTGTTGGGAAGCTTTTAGTACTTTTTTACTAATATGACAATATCATAGAATAATAACAAATGATTATTAATGTATTGACAAAAAAATTTTTTTAATGTATAATGGCTCTAAAAAATTTATAAGGGAGGGTTTTTATGCCAGAAAATAGAGAAAACTGGGGGACTAAAATCGGACTCATTCTTGATATGGCTGGGAATGCGATAGGTTTAGGTAACTTTTGGAGATTTCCCTACCAGGTTGCCAAAAACGGCGGCGGCGCATTCATGTTACCTTATTTTGCTGCACTTTTACTCCTTGGAATTCCCCTTATCTATGTAGAATGGATGCAGGGCCGCTACGGTGGAAAATATGGTCATGGTACCATTGGTTGCATGACCTACCTGCAGGCTAAAGAAAAACTCGGACATTCTTCTGCAGCAATTATAGGAGCTCTTATCGGTATGCTAGTATTTTCTGTTACAGTTCTTGTAAATGCATATTACACACAAATTACTGGGTGGACCCTTGGTTACAGCTACCTTTCCTTGACTGGTGGTTATATGGGCACTGCGCGGTCTACCGCCGAAGTTTTTGGGAGCTATATCCAGAATCCGAGCCTGTCGATTACTTTCTGGGTAATAACACTTGCTCTCTTGGCGTTTGCCCTCAGTCGTGGTGTCCAGAAGGGTATCGAAGCATGGGCTAAAGTTATGATGCCGCTACTTTATGTATTTGGCTTTATCTTAATCATAAGGACACTGACCCTTGGTTCTCCCGTGAATCCGGACTGGTCGCCTATAAAAGGCCTTGACTACATTTGGAGCCCCAAGTGGAGCGAATTGAATTGGCAATCAGCACTGGCTGCTGCGGGCCAGATATTCTTTACGTTATCTTTAGGAATGGGTATTATCCAGAATTACGCATCCTATCTAAAACCTGATGAAGACATTGTTCTTTCTGCTACTACCACGGTATTCCTAAACGAATTTGCCGAAGTGATCTTGGGGGGTACTATTGCTATTCCGATAGCCTACACCTTCCTCGGTCCCGAAGGCGTAGCAAGCGGTGTTGGACTTTCCTTCATCGCTCTTCCCAATGTGTTCCGAATGATGACAGGTGGCCAATTTTTCGGTGCCTTATGGTTCCTAGTGTTGTTTGTTGCGGGATTTACCTCAGCAATAGCGATGTATAACTACCTTATAACTATTCTTCAAGAAGACCTCAATGTACCGAGGAAAATAGGAGCTGTGGTGGTGTTTGGGTTCTACATTCTTGTAGGCCTGCCGTCTGCTTTAGAACCCATCTTAACCAGGACTAGTGAACTAATTTTCCTTACTGAGCTTGACAACTGGGTGGGTAACTACTTCTTAGTAATTGTGGGGCTCATCGAAGCTGTGGTGGTGGGTTGGCTGTTTGGTGAAAAGAAGGCTAAAGAAGAAATCAATAGGGGCAGTTATTGGAAGGTACCTTCAGGATTTTTCAATGTAATGGTTAAATTCATAACACCGCTATCAATTGCGGTATTGCTTATTTTCTCCACAAAAAGCTATATAGATGATGGCTATTTCAAGTGGATTCCTAGTTTTGTGGAAAAAACTCCTGAGCTCATTCCATGGGTGCAAGGTGCTCGCTTGTTGCTTTTGACAATACTCATCATAGGTTTTGCTGAAACCTACTACACTATCCAAAAAAAATTTGGTAATGCTCGTGTTGAAAAAAGTACGAAAGCTTAAAAGGGGGCGTAAAATATGTCTGGTGGAGCATTGTTTTTCATGGTATTTGCCTGGGTTGTAATACTGGGAGGAGTATATTATACCTTAACAAGTCTTATAAAATACCAGGCAAAATAATAAAAGCTGCGAATTTTCGCAGCTCCTTTTTGAGATAAATAAAGATGTTACTCTGAAAGGCCTTTGCGAATAAATAAAAGACTTAAATTGCAAAGGCTTTAAATTTTCATACAAGTTTTACCTCCATCCATTTTTCAACATTTTACCCCGAATTAAATCGGGTTGAATTTGCTTTCTTTACCATATATTATATTAAGTAAGTAAGTAAGTAAAGAATAATTAAAATTGTATGCGATGAAAACTGTTAACATTTTATAGTGCTGTCTCATTGGGAGGCATTATTGCAACATTTTTGTAAGGATATTATAATTTGTTACATGTTTAAAAAATATTAAAAGGGGGAAATTTTGTTGAGTACGCAATTGTTAGAAAGAAAAGATGTAGATGAAAGGTTGACGTGGGATTTGTCGGGAATTTTTAAGACGGAAAAGGAGTATGAGGAGGCAGTAGAGGAGGCTCAAAAACTTGCAAAAGAGTTAGAAGAAAAGTTTAAAGGAAAGCTTAAAACTCCTCAGATGATTAATAGCTGCTTGGATAGCTTGAAAAAGTTGGTTCAACTAATGAATCTTGCAGGTTCTTATGCATATCTTGCTGTTTCAGTTGACCAGGCGAATACAGAAAATTTACAAAGACGGGCAAAATTTTCAAACATAGCCTCTGATATTGAAAGCCGGATAAGTTTTATAGAATCAGAGATTACAAAATTAGATGAAGAAATAATAAATCAAGCTATAGAAGAATCAAAGGAAAATGCAAATTACCTCAGAAAAATAATCAGAAAGAAAAAACATGCTCTTCATCCAGAAGTAGAAAAAGCATTATCTGCTCTTTCAAGTGTTTTAGAAGCACCTTATCACATTTATAACATGGCGAAATTAGCGGATATGGATTTTGGCACCTTTAGAGTTGACGGGAAGGAATATCCCTTAAGTTTTGCATTATTTGAAGGTAAATGGGAATATGAAAATGATACAAAAATTAGAAGGGCGGCTTTTGAGGCTTTTTCTAAGAAATTAAGAGAATATCAGCATACTATAGCTGCGGTTTACCAAGTGCAAGTGCAAAAAGAAAAGACAATAGCGACTTTGAGAAAGTTTGATTCTGTCATTGACAGCCTTTTATTTCCTCAAGAAATAGATAGAGAATTATATGATAGGCAAATCGATTTGATAATGGAACATTTGGCACCTCATATGAGAAAGTTTGCGAAACTTTTACAAAAAATACACGGCTTAGATGAAATGACTTTTGCGGATTTAAAATTAGAAGTAGACCCTGCGTTTGAACCAGAAATAACGATTGAAGAGGCGAAAAAGTACATAGAAGAAGGATTATCAGTTCTTGGAGAAGATTATCGAGAAATGATAAGAAGGGCCTTCGAGGAAAGGTGGATAGATTTTCCTCAAAACAAAGGTAAATCTACAGGTGCCTTTTGTTCTACTCCCTATGGAGCTCATCCTTTTATATTGATTAATTGGACTGATAGGATGAGAGAAGTGTTTGTACTATCTCACGAATTAGGGCATGCAGGGCATTTTTATTTAGCTCATCAGTACCAAAATATATTTGATTCAAGGCCTTCTTTGTACTTTATAGAAGCTCCTTCTACTATGAATGAATTACTTATGGCAAATTATCTAATGAAAAATACACAAGATAAAAGGATGAGAAGATGGGTACTTTCTACTTTGATATCTCGCACCTATTACCATAATTTTGTGACTCACTTGTTAGAAGCGGCCTATCAAAGAGAGGTATACAGAATAATTGACAAAGGTGGCTCTGTTCAAGCTCCTACTTTAAATAAAATAAAAAAAGAGGTATTAGAAAAATTCTGGGGAGACGCAGTAAAAATTAATGAAGGAGCGGAGCTTACTTGGATGAGACAGCCTCATTATTACATGGGCTTATATCCTTACACTTACAGTGCAGGGCTTACTATAGCTACACAAGTAAATAAGCGATTTTTGGAAGAAGGACAAAAAGCATTGGAAGATTGGAAAGAGGTATTGAAAGTAGGCGGAACCAAGACACCAGTTGAACTGGCTAAAATGGCAGGTGTAGACATAACTACAGAAAGACCACTATTGGATACAATTGGGTATATTGGTAGTATAATAGATGAAATAATTAAGTTGACAGATGAATTACAAAAATAAATATATCGTTATTAGTTGTTATTATGATAAAATTTGATTTTGTGACTGATACTCAAAGTCGGGTATCAGTTTTTTTACAAAATTTTACTGGTAATATAGAGAACTTTAGGAATTTTTATAGGACATGTTAGATAAATATGTAAAAGTGTATATTGAAAGAAAGTGATTTAAGCTAAAGAATATCTTTACCTATACAAGGGATCATTTGCAGATAGAAGTAATTAGACGTCTGACAAGTGACAAAAAATTGTGATATAATATAAAATTGGTTAAAGTAAAATAATAAAAATACCGATAAAAATAAAGTGAGGTGTTAATGTGAAAGAAACATTGCTAGCATTGGTTACTGGATTGATTGTTGGATTAGTTTTTTCGTCTTTGAAATTACCACTTCCTGCTCCAAATGTATTACCAGGTGTTGCTGGCATTATAGGAATTTATCTTGGAGGAGTATTGTTTGAATACCTTCTTAAAATAATTGGTAGGTAAAGTGTAAAATAGCAGGGTGGTAGGGTTAAGAGTAATCTATAAAGGGGGAACGCGTATGAAAAGCATGTTGTGGCGGCTTATTATTTCGTTTTTTATAATAGCGGCTATACCGGTGGGGACTATTTATTATTTTGCGATTGATGACAAAGCTATGCATGTTTTTATTACAGTGGCAAGTGTTAGTTTTGCTTTGTCATTAATTTTGTCAGTAATTATTTCATTAAATATTACAAGGCCTATTAAAAAATTGATTGACGAACTTAAAAAAGCGCAGGAGGGCGATTTTACAGTTACGGTAAATTTAAAAAGAAAAGATGAAATTGGTACATTAATAACGACTTTTAATAGGACGATGGAAAAGGTAAGAGCAATTTTACAAGACGTTTCTACTTTTGCCCAAAGCACTAAAGATACAGCGAATACCCTTTTTAAATCGATTGAACAGGGGAATGTGACTTTTGAACAAATTTCTAAAGCAGTTGAAGAGATTGCAAACGGCGCTTCTGAGCAAGCAAAGGATACTTCTAATGCGGCTGATATGGTGCAGAATATTGGCAACAGTGTTGATAATTCTGCTAAATTTTTCAAAGCCGTGGAAGAGTCTACTATAAATGCTGATAAACTTAGCCAAAATGGCATGCATACAATAAATTCTTTGAAAGAAAAAACTGACGTTACAAAAGAGTCAATTGACGAAGTTGTCAGTGCAATAAATGAATTGCAAACAAATTCTCACCATATTGAAAAAATTATAGAAGTGATAACTGGAATTGCAGACCAGACTAATTTGCTTGCCTTAAATGCCGCTATTGAGGCAGCAAGGGCTGGGGAGGCAGGTAAAGGATTTGCAGTTGTTGCAGAAGAAGTTAGAAATCTAGCTGAACAATCAAGACAAGCCGCAAGTGAAATAGCCAAGATTATAAGTGAAATAGAGCAAAAGACAGACATGACAGTAGAAAAAGCAAATCTGGTAAAAGAAATTGCAGAAGACCAAGCCCAACAAGTGGAAACTACATATGCTGCTTTTAATGAGATTAAGAATTCAATAGATACTATTACTGAAAATATACAGATGTTAAATAATGCGATGATGGAACTTGCAAGGTATAAAGATGAAATAATAGAATCTATAGCAAATATTACAGCAGTGTCAGAAGAGACTGCTGCTTCTACCGAAGAAGTTGCCGCATCTACAGAAGAACACATGAAATTTATAGAGGAGATAAAAGAAAGTTCGGAAAATCTGTTAAAGTCAGCTAGTACTCTTGAGAATATATTGTCAAAACATGTTGTCTCAGTATAAAAAAATGATTAAGACAGAGCTAAAAAAGCCTGTCTTTTATTTTTTTGCTGTTTAACAAGCTCAAAAGTGAACTTTTAATATAATTTTATAGATAAAATTCGTATTTTAATTGATTTATGCTTTTTTTTCTGATAATATATATAACGGGCTTTTGCTTTTCACATTCTAAGTAAAAGGGGTTATCTTTATGAGGATGTACGATGTCATTATCGTTGGAGGAGGTCCTGCGGGACTTTTTACCGCATTGGAACTAATCGATAAAAAAGATGGATTAGACATATTGCTGTTAGAAAAAGGGAAAGATATACAAAAAAGAATTTGCCCTATTAATGCCTATGGTTCTAAGTGCGCCAATTGTAAACCCTGCGCTATTACTTGTGGAATAGGGGGCGCAGGGGCATTTAGTGATGGAAAACTAACTTTGACGTCAGAGTTTGGTGGGGTTTTAGATGAATACATGCCTAAGTCGCAGCTTAACGATCTTATAAATTATGTTGATAGTATATACGTAAAATTTGGAGGGACAACAGAAGTTCACGGTACAGATAGAGAAAAAATCAGAGAAATAGAAAAAAGAGCTCAAGCTGCAGATTTAAAATTGATTCCTGCAGTGATAAAACATTTGGGTACAGAAAAGTGCTTTGACATTATAAAAAACATGAGAGATTATATTGGGCAAAAAGTGGAGATAAAAACAGAGACACCTGTTGCTGAGATAATTGTAGAAAATGGAAAAGCAAAAGGAGTAGTTACAGAAAAAGGAGAAGAGTATTATGGGAAATATATAGTTGTTGTACCTGGAAGAGAAGGGGCTGAATGGTTCAAAAGAGAAGCTGACAGGTTAGGATTAGAAACAAAAAATAACGCTGTCGATATAGGAGTGCGAGTAGAAATTCCTGCTGTTGTCATGGAAGATATAACAAAAGAGATATATGAATCGAAGTTTATATATTATTCTAAGTCCTTCGATGACAGGGTAAGGACTTTTTGTATGAATCCTTATGGTAAAGTTGTGATAGAAAATAATAACGGAATTAAAACAGTAAATGGACATAGCTACAAAGATATAAAAACTGATAATACAAATTTTGCAATACTTGTGAGCAAAGAATTTACCCATCCTTTTAATAGACCTATAGAATACGGCCGTTATATAGCAGAACTTGCCAATATGTTAGGAGATGGAGTAATTGTACAAAGATTAGGAGATTTACTGGCGGGAAGGCGTTCTACTCCAGAAAGGATTAAGAGAGGCCTTGTGGAACCAACTTTAAAAGATGCAACGCCAGGGGATTTAAGCTTGGTGTTACCTTATAGATTTTTGCAGTCAATAATTGAGATGTTGCAAGCTTTGGACAAAGTATCTCCAGGGGTATATTCTAAACATACGCTTTTATACGGTGTTGAGGTAAAGTTTTATTCCTCGCGAGTAAAGCTTACTGACAAATTTGAAACGCAAATCCAAAATCTATTTGCGGCGGGAGATGGAGCAGGAATTACAAGAGGATTAGCACAAGCCTCTGTATCTGGCGTTGTAGTTGCAAGAGAAATATTGGAAAGAGTTAAGTAAGGAAGGAGAATAATTATGTCAACATTAGTTATAGTTGGTACCCAATGGGGAGATGAAGGAAAAGGGAAAATTACTGATTATCTTGCAGAAAAGGCCGATGTAGTTGTAAGATACCAAGGGGGGAATAATGCGGGGCATACTGTTGAAAAAGAAAGTATTCAGTATAAACTTCATTTAATTCCTTCTGGAATATTGTACCCCGAAAAAATTTGCGTAATTGGTAATGGCGTGGTAATTGACCCGGCATCTTTGATTGAGGAGATAGAGAATTTACAAAAACAAGGAATTAGCGTAGATAATTTAAAAATAAGCGATAGAGCCCATATCGTTTTTCCTTATCACATAAAGCAAGATGAACTTGAAGAGATTTCAAAAGGGAAAAACGATCTAGGGACGACTAAAAGAGGAATTGGCCCTTGTTACATGGATAAGTCAGAGAGAATAGGTATAAGGGTTTGTGACTTTATAAACCCAAAAGTTTTTGAAGAAAAACTTAGAAGAAATGTAGAAAAGAAAAATAAACTTTTTAAAGAGATATATGGAACTGAAGAATTTGACTTTGAAGAAATATACAAAAAATATTTAGAGTATGCTGAAAAAATAAAACCTTTTGTTACTGATACAACCGTGCTTTTATACGATTTGATAAAAAATGGTAAAAGAGTTTTATTTGAAGGAGCACAAGGGACACTTCTTGATTTAGATTTGGGCACCTACCCTTATGTTACTGCTTCCCATCCTATAGCAGGCGGTGTTACAATTGGTGCCGGTATAGGGCCTACAATGATTGACGAAGTTATTGGAGTTGTGAAGGCGTATACTACGAGGGTTGGCAAAGGCCCATTTCCTACCGAGCTTTTTGATGAAAACGCTGAATTTTTAAGAGAAAAAGGCCATGAATACGGTACTACAACAGGAAGAGCACGAAGATGTGGCTGGCTGGATGCTGTGATTCTTAGATACTCGGTAAGAGTATCCGGCATAACACATTTTGCTCTCACAAAACTTGATACTCTGACAGGGCTTAAAAAAATAAAAATTTGTACAGGATATAAATTTAATGGCAGAATAATAACAGATTTTCCCGCAAGTCTTGAGGATTTGGCACAATGCGAGCCTGTTTATGAAGAATTTGACGGGTGGGATGAGAATATACAAGGGGCCAAAACTTTTGAGGACCTACCTTATAATGCTCAAAAGTATGTAAAAAGAATAGAAGAGTTAATGGGTATTAAAGCAACAATAATATCTGTAGGACCGGAAAGAAATCAAACAATTATTTTAAAAGATTTTTGAAAAATAAAGTGAAGATGCTTTTCTAGAAAAAATTTATAAAAAAGCTTGACATGTACTGCCGTTCCAAGTATAATATATAAATGTCAGGACAACGAAGGGCTAAAAAGGTGCTGGCGTAGCTCAATTGGCAGAGCAGCTGACTTGTAATCAGCAGGTTGAAGGTTCAAGTCCTTTCGCCAGCTCCATTTTTTTGTCAAAAAGCAAGGTTGATAAGACCTTGTTTTTTTGTTTTAGTGAAATTTTGCATGGGGTGAATGATAATGAGTAAGAAAAATGAAATTTGCATTATAGATAGATTTGAAGGGGATTGGGCAGTCATAGAATGGAAACATAAGACTTTTAATTTACCTCGAGAATTACTTCCTAAGAATGTAAAAGAAGGTGATGTAGTAATATTTAGTGTGGATGTAGATAAAGGGGAAACAGAAAAACGCAAAAGAGCTGTTGAAGATTTAGCAAAAGATTTATTTAAAGACGAATAAAAACAGATAAATCCTAAAATGGAAAACAAGTTGGAGGAGAGGCTCTAGCTATGTACAAAAAGAGATTACTGCTATCTTTTACATTGATATTATTTACCTTTATATTAGTAGGTTGTACAATATTTGACAATGCGTCTATTCATGAGGCTTCACAGTTTTTACAGGAGGAAATAAAAAGTCAACAAAAGGTAGTTAAAGAAGCTGGAAAGGATATTTTAACAGTAAATTATATAGATGTTGGGCAAGGCGATAGCATGTTTATACAAACTTCATCAGGCAAAACGATGTTAATAGATGCAGGAACGCATGAAATGGGCAGTAAAGTTGTAAATTACATAAAAAGCCGCGGAATCAATAAAATTGACATACTTATCGGAACTCACCCTCATAATGACCACATAGGAGGTATAGTGGAAGTTTTAAAAACTTTCAAAATAGGAAAGTTTTACATACCTAAAGTAACGACGACAACAAGGACATTTGAAGAAGTTCTAAAGGCAGCTAAATTGAAGGGACTGTCTATAAATGTTGCAAAAGCAGGAGTAGTAATTGACCTTGGAGATGGTGTAATTGCAAAAATGCTTGCGCCAAATAGTTCCCATTACGAGGACTTAAATAATTACAGTGCGGTAGTAAAAATTACGTATGGTAATACCTCTTTTTTATTTACAGGAGATGCTGGTGAACAATCTGAAAAGGAAATGCTAAGTAAAGGAGATAATTTAAAAGCCGATGTCTTAAAAATTGGACATCATGGCAGTTCCTCAGCTTCCACCTGGGAATTTTTAAAAGCAGTACATCCTAAATATGCTGTTATATCTTGTGGTAAATACAATGACTATGGTCATCCCCACAAAGAAACAATGAAAAAGCTTAAGTTATTAGGAATAATAGTATATAGGACAGATGAATGTGGGACGGTAATTGCAGTAAGTGATGGCAAAACTATAAATTTTAATGTAGAGCCGGGGGATTATTTGTCGGGAAGTGAGATTAAAAGATAAATTTACTTTAATACATTGCATTTATAAAGTGATATGATATAATAAAAGCATTGAAACCAGTTGAAATAAATTTTTAGGAGGATTATTATGGCTACAGTAAAACCCTTTAAGGCAATAAGGCCTGTACCGGGATTGGCAAATAAAATAGCGTCCTTGCCTTATGACGTCGTAAATACCGAAGAAGCGAGGAATTTGGCGAAAGATAATCCTTATTCATTTCTTCATGTGGATAGAGCAGAAATAGATTTAGCTCCCTCTATAAATCCTTACGATGAAATAGTTTATGAAAAAGCGAGAGAAAATTTTGACAGAATGCTTAAAAAAGGACTGTTAATAAAAGATAATAAGGAGAACTATTACATCTATAGAGAAATAATGAACGGCAGGAGTCAAGTGGGATTGGTAGTGACTGTTTCGATTGATGAGTATTTAGAAGGAATAATTAAAAAGCATGAGCTTACTCTGCCGGAGAAAGAACAGGATAGAATAAATCACATGGATTACTGTGATGCTCACACCAGTCCAGTTTTTTTAACATACAAAGCCAATCAAGAGCTTAAAAAGTTGTTAAATAGCTGGATGGAGAGCAAAGAACCTATATATGATTTTGCATTAGAGGATGAAATAAGGCATACAGTGTGGATTATAGATGACAAAACTTTAATAGATAAAATTACTTCTGTTTTTAAGGAAATAGACTATCTTTACATTGCAGATGGACATCATCGGGCTGCTGCTTCTGTAAAAGTAGGCTTAAAGAGGCGAGAACAAAATCCTGATTATAAAGGAGATGAGGAGTTTAACTATTTTTTAGCAGTGTTAGTGCCCCATGATGAAGTTTTTATCATGCCATATAATAGGGTGGTAAAGGATTTAAACGGCTATTCCGAAAGTGAATTTATCGAAAAAATAAAAGAGAAATTTGAAGTAGAGAAATGTAATGAAGGCCAGCCTTTCAATCCTTCGCAAAAGCACACTTTTGGCATGTATCTATCAGGAAATTGGTACAAACTTACTGCCAAAAAAGGTATTTTTAATCCATCGGATCCGATAGAAAGCTTAGATGTGTCCATCTTACAAAAGAATCTGTTAGATCCTATTTTAGGGATAAAAGATCCGAGAACTGATAAAAGGATTGATTTTGTAGGAGGAATTAGAGGCTTAGAAGAATTAGAAAGAAGAGTTAAGGAAGACATGAAAGTGGCTTTTTCTGTGCACCCGACAACAGTTGAAGACTTAATTGCTGTTGCCGATGCGGGAATGATAATGCCTCCTAAGTCTACCTGGTTTGAGCCTAAACTAAGAAGCGGATTATTTATTCACGAATTGAGCTAAAAGTACCTTTTCGCTTTTTTAAGGTGCTTCAGACTGTAGACAAACTTTCGTAAAGGAGATATTTTGCATAAGGAGCGACTTGTTACAAAGCGGTAACAAAACTTAGCAAGACCGAGGATGGAGGCAGGGCCGAAGCCTTGGATGGCGGAGGCGGGCACCTTAAGGCATGGATGCCGATTGTGCCCGGTACCCTGCCGGAGCCCGAAGGTCGAGCTTTAGTTTTGTCGCTTTGGAACATCGGAGCGACGATGCAAAATATCTCCTTTTGAATATTTTTTAACTTTGTCAACAAACTGAAGTACCTTTTCGCTTTTTTAAGGTGCTTTTTATTTTTTAAGTGAAAAAGTTCTATTATTTAAAGATCTGTACTAATATATATTGAAGGATAATTTAAGGGAGCTGGTTATATGAAAATAAAACAAAAAATACTACTAGGTTTAGTTATAATTGTAATTATCGGCTTAGTGTTTTATCTTTTGCCTGAGGAGACTCGACTTACATCTTACACAATTGAAGCAAAATATGATGACCAAAATAAAATAATTTATGCTACTCAAACAGTTAAATATATAAATACTAATGATATTCCTTTAAAAGAAATATACTTTCATTTATATCCAAATGCTTTCAAGACACAAGAGAATTTGCCTTTTACGAAGGAAGAGCTCCCTTTTGCATATCCTAATGGTTTTAAGCCAGGATTTATAGAGATTGAAAAAGTTACTTTTGACAAAGACATTCCAGCTACTTACGAATTAGAAGAACCTAATGAGGAAATTTTAAAAATAAAATTGCCTAAAGAATTAAAAAAAGGAGAAACAATACAAATCAATATGACCTACAAAGTACAAATTCCACCTTGCAGAAGTAGATTTGGCCATGGGAACAATACCGTACAGGTAGGAAATTGGTATCCTATACTCTCTGTATATGATAAAAATGGCTGGAATAATGACCCCTACTATATTTTTGGAGATCCTTTTTATAGTAATATAGCAAATTACAAAGTAAAATTGTCAGTACCTAAAAACATGATAGTTGCCTCCACTGGAGAAATGAAAGAAGAGAAAAACTATGGAGATTCCAAAGAATTAATTATTGAAGCAAAAAGAGTAAGGGATTTTGCTATGGTTTTAAGCAAAAAATTTAAAATATCAGAGAAGCATGTAGATGGCATAAAAGTTAAATCCTATTATTTTACAGAAGAATATGGAAATAAAGCTCTTAAATTTGCTGTAGATGCAATCAAGTTTTACAATGATTATATTGGCAAGTATCCTTATAAACAATATTCTGTTGTACAGACTGATTTTTACATGGGAGGCATGGAATATCCTAATCTTGTAATGATATCAAAGGATTTGTATACAAAAGCTAATTTGTTTCATTTAGAATATGTAATTGCTCACGAAACTGCTCATCAGTGGTGGTATGGTGTTGTGGGAAATAATCAAATAAAGGAGTCTTGGCTGGATGAAGGATTGACAGAGTATACTACAATTATGTATATAGAAAGGTATTACGGTAAGGCAACAGCTGATGAGGTTTATAGACTTGTTGTAGAGGGTGAATTCAATAAATTTCTAAACACCAATTCAGATGTTTCCTTTGCTAAGACTTTGGCAGATTTTAAAGAGTGGAAGGAGTACACTAATATAGCTTATAATAAAGGAGCAATGGTTTTTTATAATCTGAGGAATCTGATAGGTGACGAAGAATTCAAAAAGGTTCTTCAGAGTTATTACGAAAAATACAAATATAAAATTGCCACTACGCAAGATTTAATTGACGTAGTGGACAATATTACAGGCAAAGATACAGGTGGATTTTTCCAAGAATGGTTTTATTAAATTATCATTTTCCGTTTTAGTCTTATATCCTCGCCGTAAAAATTAAGCAATTTAAAATGGCCGAAAATTCGCGAATAAATTCTCTCGGGATAAATTGCCATTATTTCTGATAGAGGTAAATTTGTGGAGATAATAAATTTTTTGCCAAGCAATAGTCTTGCATTTAAAATATTAAAAAATTCTTGCAAACTAAAAGCAGTTATGGACTCTGTTCCCAAATCGTCGATTATAAGGAGGTCACATTCTTTTAACAATTCCAAATAATCATTGTAACTGTTGCCATCAGCATTAAGCTTATTTATTCTCAAGCCCTCAATTAAATCTGGAGCTGTGCGATATATCACACTTTTACCTCTATCTAATAATTCCTTTGCTATACAATTAGCGAGGAAGGTTTTACCAAGCCCTGAATCGCCGTAGAAAAAAAGACTTTCAGTGGTAGTGTCAAAATTTTTTATAAAGTTGAGTGAAAACTCTACAATATTTTTCATGTTGCTTCTTGGAGAAGGCTTATCACCGAAGGGTTTGTCTGAATAATATTCAAAACTGAAATTGGAGAAATTTTCTTTTTTGAGTATTTCGGCTATACTTGATTGCTTATAGTAGATATTTATAAGTTTTTGGTCAAAGCATTTACATCTTTTTCCATTTACATATCCTGTGTCTTTGCATACGTTGCATTCGTATTTAGGTTCTAGATAGTCTTCAGGATATCCATTAGATTTCAGTAGATTAGCTTTTTTCTTTTTTAAATTATTTAACTTCTCTTTTAAAAGATTTAAAAGGTCTCTTCCCTTTTCAGGTTCTTTAAAAATTGATTGAGTTATTTGGATTCCCACCTTCTTAATCTCTTCTTCAATTTTTTCAAGTTCGGGAATTTCCTTGTAAAGCTTGTTTTTACGATTGAGGGCATCTTTTAAAGCCCTATCTCTTTTCATTTCATATTCTTTAAGGATTTCATAAATGATATTTTCATTCATTAAATTCACTCCTTGAATGGGCTAAAAGCTTTTTCTCTAAATCTTCTATGTCGTAGCTTCTCTGAGAGTAGCTGTTGAAATAGTTTTTCGGAGCTTTGAAACCTGAGGTAACAGGGGTTTTCTTTTTTGTAGAGGACTTTTTATTTTCTAAATCTTCCACTGTTCGTATTCCTTCATTAAACCAGTTGATTAGTATTTTGTTTATATAAGGGAAACTAGGTTCATTCAATTTAAGGGTACATTCATTGCAGGCTTTTATTATCACATCTACATCAAAACCTAAATCCTCCATCCAGCGGTCCATCATCTCTTTGTGAGATTCCATTATTTCATCCTCTTTAAGGCCCAAAGCATTTAAAATCCTTCTATAATTTTGCCATTTTTTGTTTTCTGCTTTTAAGTATTCTTCTACATCCAGTGCAGTCTTAAGACCTGCATCATACCAAGCTATTGCTACCTTTTCCATATATCTTAAAGAAGTTTTGTTTTTAGAAGCGCAATAACTCACTAACATTGTTATTATTTCCAAGGAAAAACCGTATTCATCTATCCAACTTAAATATGTTTCCATTTCTGTTGGGGTTAAAGGTCTTCCTAAGGTCATTTCAATTGCTTCAAACATTTGTTTTACTTGAGGGTCTTGCAAAGACAGAGTGTGGTTTGAGGTTGACTGCGGAATAACTGGGAGATATTCAACTGTGTATTCCCCATCTATGTATTTTAATTTAATTAAACCAGATTTTTCCCAGTACTTCAAAGCTTTGTCAATTTCTATATCTGACATAAATAATTTATCTGCTAAAGTTTTCAAAGGTATTTCATTGCCATAATAGCAATATTTTAATCCTAAGATATATACTTTGACATATTCACCTGGGGCATCTAGCATGAAATGATTTATAAAATAATTGCTAACAGGAGTACTTCCCCAATCGTCATTTTCGTTTAAAAGTCTAAAAATGCTCATCCTCCCCACCTCGAATATATTATAACACAGCGAAATAGCCTCTTCAATTGAAAAGAATTTAACTTAATTATCGGAATATTTGAGTGTATTTTTAAAATAAATATATATAGGAATATTACCTTAAAATATAACATATAATATGAAAGATGCTAGAAAATCAATTAAAATTTGTTTTCACAAAAAAGTATGGTATAATTAAAAAGGATTTACAAAAGAAAGGAGAATACTATGGGGAAGGCGAGGGATAAAAGCTATAAGTTTTTTCTTGTTTTATTAAAGACTTACAAGGACAATCTTATAGCTTTTGTTGTAGCACTAGCCATAGGGCTATCTTTTATTGCATATGAAGAAGGTTTTGCCTACAAGATAATAGTAGATGGTGAAACTATTGGAATTACTAAGAATATAAATGAGGTAAAAAATTTTATAGAAGAATTGCATAAAAGAGAAAGGCAGAAGACAGGAACGGATATAGTTTTAAACCAACAAATAAAATTTGAAAGGGTAAGAGTAGGCAAAAAAGATCTGACAGATTTACATAAAATTTATGCTAATTTGGAAAATGCTATGAGTTTTAGTTATAAAGCTGCTGTCATAATAGTGGATGGCAAATTTGTGACTGCGTTAAAAAATGAAAAAGAAGCAAATAAGGTTCTTGAAATGTTAAAGAATAAATACGCAAAAGATTCTGATAGAACGTATTTTAAAGAGGATGTCAAAATTGAAGAAAAGTACATACCTCCAAAATATTTAGCAAGCCGAGAAGAGGCGTTAAAAATATTGCAACAACCTGTAAAAAAAGCTGTTACATACACTGTAAAAGAAAACGATAGTTTGTGGTCTATTGCAAGAGACCATGATATGTACATTGATGATATTTTAAAATTAAATCCTGGCCTTACAGAAAATTTAAAACCAGGACAGGTAATATATTTATCCCCTGCTGTACCTAATGTTACGGTTGTTACTGAAAAGAGAATAGTTTACAAAGAGGAAATACCTTTTGAGACAAAATATACTCAAGATGACAAACTGTATACTAATCAGTCTAAAGTGTTGGTAGAAGGTAAAAAAGGCTTAAAAGAGGTAACTGCTGTTGTTGTAAGTTACAATGGCATTGAGATTTCTAAAAAAATAGAGAATGAAAATGTCCTTAAAAATCCTGTTAACAAAATAGTTGCAGTAGGTTCGAAAAGAATATCTTATATTGCTACAGGGTTCTTTAATTATCCTGCGAGAGGTACTATCACTTCAAGATTTGGACAAAGATGGGGGAGACTTCACACAGGAGTTGATATAGCGGCACCACAAGGTTCTCCTATTTATGCTGCAGATGGAGGTACTGTTATATTTTCAGGTTGGGAAAGTGGCTATGGATATTTAGTGAAAATTGACCATCACAATGGTTATGTTACTTATTATGGACATGCTAGTAAACTCCTTGTTAAAAAAGGCGATAAAGTGGCGAAAGGACAAAAAATTGCTTTGGTAGGCTCTACTGGTCATGCGACAGGACCCCATGTGCACTTTGAAGTGAGAAAAAATGGGGTTCCAGTTAATCCTTTGCCCTATTTAAATAGATGAAATTATGACAAGCCCTATACAGGGCTTCAGACTGTGCCCGGTACCCCGCAGTAATCCGAAAGTCGCGCTTTAGCTTTGTCGGTTTGGAACTTCGGAGCAACGATGTAAAATATCTACTTTAAATAATTTTTGGTTCTTTGTCAACAAACTGGAAGCCCTATACAGGGCTTTTTATTTTTGTGGGGTTGCTACAAGTATTTATGAATGTTATAATACAGTTGTAATTATATTTGTCAAAAAGACCTGTATTGCTTCATACATATAAATGCATTTACATATAAATTACATACAGGGTTTTGATTGTGTGTGAGGTGATACAGGTTGAAAAAGAAAATTATTGTTTTTTCTATTGCACTTATTTTATTAATTTCTCTTTATTATGCTAACAAAATTATGGTGGTTTCTTATCCTTATGTAAGAGAAATAAAAGAGGACAATTTAACAGATAATGTAAAAGATTACAAAACAGCACAAAGTGAACACTTTATTGTACGATATACACCGCCAGATGAAAAATACGTTCCTCTTGTTTTAAAAATTGCAGAAAAACATTATGACAGTATTACCAAAGATTTAGGTCACAAACCAGTTGGTAAAATTGTCATTATAATGTACCATGACCCTGAAAAAATGAACAGGGACTTTTCACTTGCAAAAGGGGACACTGCTATGGGGATTTATTTAAATGGAATTATAAGCATAGCATCCCCCGAGCTGTGGATTAGTCCTACAAAAGACCTGGAAAAAGTTTTTGAGCATGAGGGGCCAATTGTACACGAATTTGCTCATCTTATTGTAGATGACGTTGCAAAAGGCAATTACCCTGTGTGGTTTACAGAAGGTATAGCTCTTCTGGAAGAATATCGAGAAAACGGTTTTGTCTGGGGTGAATATATAACAACTGATAAGCCATATTCTCTTAAAGAGTTGACTTATAATTTTAACCAATTAGACGAAACATTAGCTTATAAAAGGTCTTTTGAAATAGTAAAAGCCATAACTGACAAATATGGGATGCAAAGCATAAGAGAGATTTTAAAATATTTGGGGGAAGGATTAAATTTAAGTGAGAGCTTTTACAAAGTCACGGGGCAAAATTTAGAGAAATTTGTGGATTCAGTGAAATAAAGCAAGAAGAGCAATGTTCTTCTTGCTTTAACCTTATGAAAAGGATAAGGGGGGAACAAAAATGACTCATAGAATACTTATAGTTGATGATGAAAAGCCAATAGTTGAGATAATCAAATACAACCTGGAAAAAGAAGGATACATAACGTATGAAGCTTATGATGGAGAAGAGGCTTTAAAAATAGCAAAAGAACAAAATCCAGATTTAATAATACTTGATGTGATGTTGCCTAAATTAGATGGTTTTTCAGTTCTAAGAACTTTAAGGCAATCAATGACCATACCTATTTTGATGCTAACGGCCAAAGAGGAAGAAGTAGACAAAGTGCTGGGGTTGGAGTTGGGAGCCGATGATTACATAACAAAACCTTTTTCTATAAGAGAACTTATAGCAAGAGTAAAGGCTAATTTAAGGAGAATTAGTTTAAACGGAAATGAGTCTGGTAATGTCCTTTGCGTAAAAAATTTAAAAATTGATATGTCAAAGTATAAAGTAGAAAAAGACAATAAAGAAGTGGAACTCACCTCTAGAGAATTTGAACTTTTAAAATTTCTCGTTTTAAACAAAGGACTTATTTTTTCTCGTGAAATGCTATTGGAAAAAGTATGGGGTTATGAATATCTGGGTGATATTAGAACTGTAGATGTCACCATAAGAAGACTGAGAGAAAAAATAGAAGATGACCCCAGTAACCCCAAGCTTATTCACACAAAAAGAGGGGTTGGTTACTATTTTAGCGATGAAAGGCAGATTTAAAAGTATCCAATGGAAAATAATTCTCATATATAGTTTGTTAATACTTGTAGCAATGGAAATCATATGGGTATATCTCTATAAATCTCTTGAAAATTACCATATGAATAATTTTGACAATTACCTTGAAGCGCAAGTACGCGGTATTTCTTTTACCCTTAAAGACAACATGGATGCAAAAAGTTTAAAGAATATAATAAATATGTACATGGGTCCTAATTCAAATGTAAAGTATGTGTATATTTTAGACAATGAAGGAAATATTTTGGCCAGTTCAACGGGAGACAAAGGAAAGATGGTGACTCCCGCTATTGTTAAAGCCTTATCAGGGCAAATCGGAAGTGAAGTTACTGATGACTATAATTCTAGTGGAAAAATAAAAAGTTTTGCCATGCCAGTTTACAATAGTGATGGTAAAATAAATGGTGTTGTGTATATAAGCGGTTCTTTAAGTGGAATATATCAGACTTTAGCTGATGTCAATTTGATTCTTTTAAGTGCTACTCTTTTTGCTGTTGCAATTACTATGGTACTTGGGTATATTTTGTCCAAAACTATAACAGACCCAATAAAAGAAGTAACAAAATATGCACAAAAAATGGCAGATGGCGATTTTGATGTGAGGATAAGGATAAAATCTAATGATGAAATAGGAAAGTTAGGTGAAATGTTTAATTTTTTGTCTTTACGGTTAAAGCAGACTTTAAATGGCATTCAAGGAGAAAAAAACAAAATAGAAGCTATCATACGCTTTATGACAGATGGTGTTGTTGCAACGGATGCCAAAGGTAGAATAATACACTTTAATGAGGCTGCTGAAAAAATGTTAAATGCAAATTTGGAATTAGGGATGCCAATAGAGGGAATACTAAATTTAAAAAAAGAAGATGTAGTGGCGACAATGAATTGTGGAAACAAGGTTTTAACAGTTAACATAGCTCCGCTAAAAGGCAATCAACAAATAGAAGGATATGTATATGTGCTTCACGATATCACGGAGCAACATAAATTGGACACCATGAGGAAAGAGTTTGTGGCAAATGTCTCCCATGAGCTTAGAACTCCTATTGCTACTATAAAAAGCTATGTTGAGACTCTTCTTTACAGCGATGTAGATGCTGAGTATTCTAAAAAGTTTCTAAAAATAATAGATTCAGAAACTGACAGAATGACACGCCTAGTAAAAGATTTACTTCTTTTATCTAAAATGGATTCTGAAGATAACAACCTCAAATTTGAGCAAAAAAATTTAAATGACATAGTGGTGGAGGCAATAAACAGGCTTTCTATTGAAGCTCAAAAGAAAAATCAAAAACTCATCGTAGACCTTCAAGAAACGCCAAGATATGTATATATTGACAGAGATAAAATGGAACAAGTTATAGTTAACTTGGTAACTAATGCTATAAAGTATACTCCAGAAAACGGGATGATAAAAATAATGACGGAATACGATGAAAGTTTTGCAAGTTTAATTGTGGAGGACAATGGCATAGGAATTCCTAAAGAAGACCTGCCTCGAATTTTTGAAAGATTTTATAGAGTAGATAAGGCTAGATCCAGAGAGCTTGGAGGTACAGGATTAGGACTTTCTATTGTAAAACAGATTGTGGAACTTCACAAAGGAGAGGTAAACATAGAAAGCGAAGTGGGAAAAGGTACCATAGTCAGGGTTAAACTACCATACCAGTAAATTCGTAATAATAGTTTAATATTACTGTAACAATACTGTAATAATAGTAGGGTATAATGAAAACATAAAAGAGAAGGAGGGATATCCTTGAAAAAAATAATTGTTCTATTTGTAGCAGTGGTTATGTTTATGACCCTTTTTATGTCATATGGTTATGCAAAAGACCTAATAACAGTTAAAACAGATATAGATGATGTAAAAACGGATAATAAATATTTTATAATTTCTGGAAGTGGACAACCTAATACTGTCGTAGAGCTTATTTTAAACGACAATTTAAGCCATAAATGGGTTATAGATGACACGATGCTTTTTGCAAAATTATTAACTTTAAGCTATGGAGATAATTACATTGTCATAAAAGCTTATAAAGGAGACCAGCTCCAAATATTGAAAGGGCATGTGATACTCACAAAAAAGGACGGGGTTTTAAGAATAACAATAACTGCTATTGAAGACATAATAAAATCCCTTTTAAGATAGAGGGCTTGAGTGATGAAGGAAAAAGTTAAATCACTGCTATTGTTTTTTCTTGTTGTAACGAGTATGTATTTAACTTACAAATTATGGATATCCTTTCTTCAAAATGAATTTTTATTCATTGACAAAAAGTCCACAAATACAAAAGTGGACATTTTTCGTATAATTAGACCAGAATACACTTTTGTTAGTATTCAAGGTAAAGTATATTTGGTGTCAAATGCGGATTTTTCTTTTTCTTTATGGGAAAAAACAGTAGATTTTATTAATTCAACTAAAGAAGAGAAAATAAGTGAATCCGATGATAATAGCTGGGAATATGCACAAAAAGATACATTTATACGATTTTTACTAGGAAAAAATATAAATGCTGACTTATTAAAAGATAATTTTAGTAACAGAGATAGCTGGTTTAGAAAAATAAATAGCAGTATATATGTAAGAGAAATTGTTGTTAATATAGAAAAAAATCAAATTTTTTTAAGAGATGCGGCTAATAAAAAATTTTACAGCTTAAATTATTCAAAAATGGGAGATTTAAAAAACATTCTAAAGACTTTGCCTAAAGAGGATGTCACTGTGTGTGAATCTGTTTATGAAGAAGGCAAGGATTATTTTGAAAAAAATGTGTATATACCCTCACTTACCTTTTCTATTAATAAAATATCCAATAAAATGACAAGTTTTAAAGCTGACCACCACTTTTTAAAGAAGTTTTTTACAAATATTTCTATTGTAAGAAAAATTACCGAAAATGACGGCTGTACTGTTTATACCGACGGTTTAAGAAGTTTACGACTATATCAAAATGGATTTATGGAGTTTTACAATACCATTTCTGAAGCGTCTTCAACTGATAAAATTTTTGCATTGAATAAGTCTATTGCTTTTTTAGAGGAAATAGGGATAAAAGCGGACAATATTTATCTGGTGGATTTCAAGCAAGAAAAAGGGGAGTATACTTTTTATTTTAATTATATATTTGATTATCCTCTTCGAATTTTCCAAAAAGAAATGTCGAATTTTCCTATTGAAATAAATATTTCAAATGGCAATATCCAATATGCGCGAGTTTTGTATTTAGATTTGACAAGTAATGGAAACTATTTAATTTCCCATACAAAATTGAAACAATCCCTTTTAATGAGTTTAAAAAACATAAACTGGCAACAGACAATTTCTGATTTAAAAATAGGTTATTTATATTATGAAGGACAATTTATCCCTGTTTGGATAGGAGAGGGTAAGGATAAAGAGTTTTTTATAAACATATTTAATGGGAAGTTGATTTACAATGGGGTATAGATTATGAACTGGTCTAAAGCAAAAACAGTGATGATAATCACTTTTGCGATTTTGAATGTTCTTTTATATCTAACTATTGCTAAAATGAATAAGCCAGAACCTCATCTTTTATCTGAAAGTGATTTGCATTCTTTAAAGAAGGTTTTGTCACAAAATAACATAATTTTGGAAACTACAATTCCACAAAAGAAAGAGCCAATGCCTCTTATTAAAGTAACGAGAGAAATATTTGATGAAGATTTTGTTTTAGAGAATTTTATTAAAGGGCAAGAATATGGAAAGTACAAAGAAAATAAATATACAATTTTTAAATTTGGAAATAAGATTATCAAAGTAGACGGCATCAGTTTTTATTATTTTGAAGAAAGTGATAAATTTAAAGATATGTCTTCTTCTCAAAAGGAAGAGTATATACAGGATTTTATAAATAGTTATCAACTTAAAGAAATAGATGGCCAAGTTAAAAAAATTACTCAAGGGAAGAAGGTGGAGGTAAACTATTTTCAAACCTATAAGGATTACTTTATAGATGGTGGTTGGATGGAAGGGAAAATAGGTGAGAAAAGTTTTGAATTTTCAAAATCATGGTTTGATTCTGTTGAAATGGAAAGGGTTAAAAAAGATGTGATAGATGCGGCTTATGCGCTTTTAAAACTTGTGGAGATTAAGACGGATACAAAACCTATGGTGATAGATGAAATAAAATTAGGCTATTATTTTAATTGGAGTAATGCCACAAAAGGAGAAGCGGTCCCTGTTTGGAGAATAACTACAGAAGAAGGGGATAAGTATTACATAAACGCTTATACAGGAAATTTTGAAGAAGGCAAATAATTCCGCTTTCTTCTTTTTCTTTTTCTTCTTTAAATACTTGTAAAATATATTAAATTGTATTAAAGTATATATTGTGAGATATGTGTCTTTTTAATTTAATTTGACTTGAAGGGAAGATTAAAAAATGGAAAAATTCGTAATCAAAGGAGGAAAACCTCTTACAGGAAGTGTACAGATAAGTGGTGCCAAAAATTCTGCTGTTGCAATTCTTCCCGCAGCGCTATTGGCTGATACTCCGAGTGTGATAGATAATTTACCTGATATAAATGATATAAAATTGTTAACACAGATGATACGTCATCTAGGAGGAAAAGTAGAGGAGAAAAAACACGAAATAATGATTGACCCAACAGGCTTAAATTCCTTTTACCCTCCTCGAGATTTAGCGAGCAAAATGAGGGCATCGTATTATCTTGTTGGAGCACTTTTAAGCAAGTTTAATGAAGCGGTAATTGCGATGCCGGGCGGGTGTAATATTGGTGTCAGGCCTATTGACCAGCATATCAAGGGTTTTGAAGCTTTAGGAGCAAAAACTACCATAGAAGGTGGACTTATAAGGATTAAAGCAGACAAGTTAGTAGGTAATCATATATATTTTGATGTAGTAAGCGTGGGTGCTACTATAAATTTGATGTTGGCATCGGTTAAAGCTGAGGGGGTAACAATATTAGAAAACTGTGCAAAAGAGCCCCATGTAGTTGATGTAGCAAACTTTTTAAATGCAATGGGAGCAAATATCAAGGGCGCTGGTACAGATACTATCAAGATAACAGGGGTAGACAGACTTCACGGATGTCACTATACCATTATTCCTGACCAAATAGAAGCAGGAACTTACATGGTGGCAGCTGCTGCGACAAAAGGTGATGTGTATATAAAAGGAGTAATTCCAAATCACTTAGAGGCAATTATTGCAAAACTGACAGAAATGGGAGTTATTGTTGAAGAACATGATGATGTGGTAAGAATAAAAAGAGAAGGGCCTTTGAAGCATGTTGATATAAGGACTTTACCTTATCCTGGTTTTCCAACAGATATGCAACAGCCTTTTGCGGTGCTTTTGGCTTTGGCTGAAGGCATAAGTGTCATTACTGAAAATATCTATGAAAATAGATTTAAATATTTAAATGAATTAGAGAAAATGGGAGCAAAAGTAAGGATAGAAGGAAGGAATGCAATATTTGAAGGTGTAGAGAAATTGACAGGTGCACCTCTTTATGCGACAGACTTAAGAGGAGGTGCGGCAATGGTTATAGCAGGGCTTGCTGCAGAAGGTACGACAGAGGTTATGGAGGTTTATCATATAGATAGAGGTTATGAAGCAATGGAAGTAAAGCTTCAACAATTAGGTGCTGATATAATAAGGGTAAAGGAATAAAAAAGCTATAAAATTTTGAGTATAATGCGCTGCATAATATCTCATCCTATTTAATGAGGTGATATTATGCAGCGTCAATTAAAGAGTTTTTTTGCTGTTGCAATTATAACTGCTTTGGTTAGCTCTTTAGTATTTGTATATATTGCACCAAAATATTTATGGGGTAAAGTTATCCCTATACCTTATCCTCCTTCTTCAGGAATGAAAACAGAAATAGTGATACCAACAAAAGAATCTCCTACAATAGCGGAAATAGTGGCAAAAAAAGACACTCCTGCTGTTGTGGGGATTACTACTGTAGAATTTCGAAGAGAATTTTATTTTATAGAAAAAGCTGTAGAAGGTGTAGGTTCTGGTTTTATTGTTGATCCAAATGGCTATATTATAACAAACAATCATGTAGCTAATGAAAAATCCAAAAATATAAAGGTATATTTAAGCAATGGCAGTATACTTCCAGGTAAAGTTTTATGGAGTGACTCTGTTTTAGACCTTTCTATTTTGAAAATTGATGCAAAAGACCTGCCAGTTATACCCTTAGGGGATTCTGACAAGATATCGGTAGGGCAAACTGCAATAGCAATTGGAAATCCTTTAGGACTTAGATTTCAAAGGACGGTTACTTCGGGAATAATAAGTGCTTTAAATAGGAGCCTTCCTATTACTGAGGGTGGAAAACCGCGAATTATGGAAGACCTTATACAGACAGATGCTTCTATAAATCCAGGAAATAGCGGAGGACCTTTAGTGGATTCTCGAGGCTATGCAATTGGAATAAATACTGCAAAGGTGACAACCGCTGAAGGATTGGGCTTTGCTATACCTATAAATATTGTAAAGCCTATACTTAAGAAAGTGATAGAAACTGGTACATTTAAAGCACCTTATGTTGGCATAGTTGCCTATGATAAAGAGATTGCCAGTTACATTTCCACAGATGTCTACATATATGAGGGCATATATGTGGCAGATATTGACCCTACAGGTCCTGCTTATAAAGCTGGTATTAGGAAAGGCTATATTATTTTGCAGGTAGATGGAAAACCTGTAAATACTATGACAAGTTTAAAATGTATTATTTATGAAAAAAATCCAGGAGACAAAATAAAAGTCAAGTACAAAACCGTAACAGGGAAGACAGGAGATACTACTATAACTCTCGGAGAATAGGAGAGGTTTTATGTTTGTTGTGTGTGAAAAGCATTTAGAGGATGCTATTGAAGAATTTGTTGAAGTGTATGAGCAGCCACCAGATATCTATAAATTAGATGAAGTTTCTTTTACTGATTGGCTGGTACCTCATAAATGCGATTTTTGTGATGAGCTACCTAAATATCTTGTAGTTTAAAAATGAGGGGCTTAATAATGAAGATATATATAATAGCTGTTGGGAAAATAAAGCAGAACTATATAAATGATGGGATAGATTTTTATTTAAAAAAATTGCGTCCTTATTGTGAAATAGAAATTAAAGAAATAGAAGAAGAAAAAGTTCCTCAAAATTTAAATGAAAAAGAAAAAGAGGAGATTTTGCGCAAAGAAGGTGAAAGAATTCTTTCTAAAATAAAAAAGGGAAGCTTTGTTGTTTCTCTTGCTATAGAAGGAAAAGAAGTGGATTCATATGAGTTTTCCAAGTTTTTAAAGGCTACTTTTCAATCTGGTTATAGAGAAATGACTTTTGTAATAGGGAGCTCGCTAGGATTGTGGGAAAATATAAAAAAGCAATCTCACGCAAATCTTTCTTTTTCTAAGATGACTTTTCCTCACCAATTGATGAGACTCATACTTTTAGAGCAAATTTATCTAGCTTTAAGTAAAGAAAATTACTTATGATAAGGTTCATTGTTTAAAATTTTATATGCCCTATATAACTGTTCAAAGAAAATAGTGGAAGTCAAACCTAAACTCATTTTCATGCTACTTATGCTTAGGGTATCACTACAATGAATTTTTTCATTTCCTATGATTATTAATATATCTGTTATTCCAGTAAGTTCAAACTCTTTTATTTTTTCTGCTAATTCCTCTGAAGACAAAGATTTACCTTTGGGTGATATTTTTATCTTGTAATATTTATTCATTTTTTGAAAAGGTATTTTTTGAAGATTTTTGTAGCTTGAAAAAGTGATATTGCAAAATTTACTTAGCCTCTTTTGATATTCTTTTATTGCATCAGAATAGAACTTTTCTACCTTATTACCTATAGCATAGACTTTGTAATTCATATTATCACATCTTTCATTTTGTTGATAATCAATATTATAAAGTGATAAAATTATATTGTCAAAAATATTTGAAAATATGTTTTTCATTTGATAAAATATACAAAAATAAGATGATGGAGGTATTATCGTGTCTGTACTTGATGTTTTGCAAGAAAGAGGATATATTCAGCAAATGACTCATGAAAATGAAATAAAAGAGCTTTTAGAAAAGGAAAAAGTCACATTTTACATAGGTTTTGACCCTACTGCAGACAGTTTGCATGTAGGACATTTTCTTCAAATTATGGTAATGTCCCACATGCAAAAAGCAGGCCACAGGCCTATTGTGTTAATAGGCGGCGGAACTGCTATGGTGGGAGACCCAAGTGGCAGGACTGATATGAGGAAAATGCTTACTAAAGAGGAAATAAACAGAAATGCTGAGGCTTTTAAAAAGCAAATGCAAAGGCTTATTGATTTTTCTGATGGGAAAGCCATTATAGCCAATAACGCTGATTGGCTTTTAAACTTAAATTATATTGAATTTTTGCGAGACATAGGGGTTCACTTCTCTGTAAATAGAATGCTTACGGCAGAATGCTTTAAGTCCCGATTAGAAAGAGGTCTTTCCTTTTTAGAATTTAACTACATGCTGATGCAGGCTTATGATTTTCTCGAATTAAACAGAAGATACAATTGTGTAATGCAGATGGGGGGAGACGATCAATGGTCTAATATTATTGCTGGAATAGAGCTTATACGAAAAAAAGAAGGTAAACAGGCTTATGGCATGACATTTACTTTGCTTACTACCAGCGAAGGTAAGAAAATGGGAAAAACAGAAAAAGGAGCGGTATGGCTTGACCCGAATAAGACTTCGCCTTATGAGTTTTATCAATACTGGAGAAACATAGCTGATGCGGATGTGGAAAAGGCTCTGGCACTTCTAACTTTCTTGCCTATGGATGAAGTGAGAAGATTAGGCGCATTAAAGGATAAAGAAATAAATGAGGCGAAAAAAATACTAGCATATGAGGTTACAAAACTCGTACACGGTGAGGAGGAGGCGCAAAAATCACAAAAGGCGGCAGAGGCTTTATTTGAAGGTGGTGGCGATTTAAACAATGTACCTTCTGTTACAGTGCCTTCTGATGTTTTAGGCAAAAAAGTTTTAGATGTGCTTTTTGAAGCAAAAATAATACCCTCAAAGAGCGAAGGAAGAAGACTTATTCAACAAGGCGGATTGTATATAAACAATGAAAAAGTTGAAAGTATTGATGAATATATAAAAGATGATATGATAAAAGATAATAGCATTTTAATAAGAAAGGGCAAAAAAGAGTATCACAGGCTTGTCATTAAAGAATAAAGGGGGAGCTTTTTGTGTCAAGAGAATTTCTCTTGGCACAATTTTTACATGTTCTTGAAAGAGGTGCTAAGATGGTCTTTATTGCAACTGCTTTATATATTGAGGCAAAACCTCTAATTGAATATTTTGACTTAAAAAAAGACGTGGAAAATCGATATTTTCAAGTTTTTAAAAATGATGAAATAACGTTGGTAGTAACAGGAGTGGGCAAAATAAATAGCAGTATAGCTGTTTCTCATGCGGCAACTCGATATTTGTGTGATCCACAAAGCTTTATAATAAACCTTGGTGTATGTGGTTCGAAAGATATTGATGAAAAAATAGGGAAAATATACCTTGTTAGCAAAATTATAGACAATGAAACTCATAAAAATTATATACCTGATATTTTGATAGACCATCCTTTTGATGAAAGTGATATAGAAACTTTTAATTATGTAGTGAAAGATAAAGGATTGATGACAGCAAGACTTTGTGATATGGAAGCCAGCGGTTTTTATCAAGCAGCTTCTAAATTTTTTGAAACCCACAGAATTTACATTTTAAAAATTGTCTCTGATAGTACAGATTTCGAGGGTGTTTCTAAAGATAAAATTTATGAGTTAATAAAAAACAAGTTAAAGGAAATAGATGAATTTATTAAGATATTGAAAAATAGTTTTAAAACTAGCGAAATATTTTCCTTTTATGAAAGAGAAATTATAAATTTTCTTTCACAAAAGCTAAAATTTACGGTAAGTCAAAGGCAAATTTTTTATAAAGCTTGCCTACATTATAAGATTAGAAAAGGAAAAAACATAGATTTTTTAAAAAACTTTTATGATGTACAGGTAAATAATAAAGAAGAGAGGAAGAGGGTCTTTGAAAAAATTCTCTCACATTTACGTTGAGAAGGAAGTACTTCACAATCCTATAACGCAAAATATTCTAAAGAAATTTCCTAAAAGTAAAGTGGTGCTTATTGACAGATATAGTGAAGTATTTAATAGACCTAATCAAAACTACCTTATACAAAAAGAAAGGCAAAATCTTATACTGGCTAAAAAAAAATATGATTTTATATATAAGGGTTCCAAACTTTGTGAAGACTTTGGAAATACCAATTTTTATCATACATCAAATATATTCAATTGTTTATATGAGTGTGACTATTGCTATTTACAAGGTATGTACCCTTCGGGACATCTTGTTATTTTTGTGAATATTGAGGACTATTTTAAAGAAATAGATAAACTTACACAAAATCAAAAGGTCTATTTAAGCATATCTTATGAAACAGATATACTTGCTTTAGAATATCTTACAGGATATACCAAAAGATGGATTGAATATGCAAAGGGAAATAAAAATCTCGTAATAGAGATACGAACAAAAAGTACCAATTTTTCTTCTGTGAAATCTATCGACATACCTTCTAATGTAATTTTCGCATGGACGTTGTTACCACAGCCTGTTATAAAAAAATACGAAAGGTTTACACCTTCTTTAGATAAAAGAGTGAAAAATTTAAAGAGTGCCATATCAAAGGGCTTAAAAGTTAGGATTTCTATTGAACCTGTGATGTATATAGAAAATTTTGAAGATGTCTATTCTGATTTTTTAAAAGAACTCTTTTTAGAGATTCCCAAAGAGGGTATAAGAGATGTCAACATTGGAGCTTTTAGAATGGTGAAAGAGCAAGCTAAAAAAATAGAAAAATTAAAAGAATATTCTCCGGTATTTTGCTATGAGACAGTTGTAAAAGATGGAATATTTACCTATAAAGAGGCAGAATATTTTGAGGAATTCGTTTATAGAGAAGTAATAAAATATATTGAAAAAGAAAAAGTATATGTTTTAGATAAACTCTCTTATTAGGGGAGTTTTTATCTTTTATTCTAATTGAGAGAGGTTATTACTCTTTTTAAAAAAGAAAGATTATTAAAAGCATCTTGATTTTTAAAATAAATTTCCTTATAATATAAATTGCTAACCCAATACTTCTGGGGGGTAGTAGTAAGATAAAGAGAAATAATTTGATTGATAATAAAATCTCGAATTGGATATCATAAATATTTAAAGAGGTGATTTGATGCTGGAATTTATAAAGGATGCAAAGCATTTCGAAGAAATAAAGAATAAAGAAGAGCTTTTTATGCTAATGTTTTATTCTAATTCTTCACAAAAAAGTCTTGAGGCTTTAGAAGTTATAAAAAAATTCAGTGAAGACAATCCAAAAGTTCCTGTTTATGTGGTAAATGCTTCTGAAATAAGAGATATTCATCCACAATATGGCATCAAAGTTGTGCCCTCAGTGATACTTTTCAAGGATAAAGAGCCATGGCAGTTTGTATTTGGACTTCAAAACAAAGAATATTATGAAAAACTTTTGGTCGTTGCTCCCTCAAAAGTTTCTGATGGAAAAGGGCAAAAGGTTCACAGGGTTACTGTTTACACTACTCCTTCTTGTCCATGGTGTAATGCTACAAAGGCATATTTAAGACAACATAATATACCTTTCAGAGAAATAGATGTGAGCAAAAATCCGAGTGCAGCAGCAGAATTGGTAAGGCGGAGTGGTCAAAGAGGTGTGCCACAGACGGATATTGATGGTACAATTGTAGTAGGGTTTGATAAAGCTAAGCTAAATCAATTGCTGGGAATCACTGACCAATAAGTTTCCTTGTACCTTGTCATATAAGTGAAGTATAATAAGTAATGTAATAACGAGCGGTAAAAAAATAATAAAAGAAAGGGGAAGAAACTATGACAAAAATACAACCGATAAATGGTCATGCACTTATTAAATTAGAAAAAGAGCCTGAGGAGAAAAAGATAGGCGGAGTGATAATTCCCAAAACTGCTGAAGAAAAATTAAATCAAGGAATAATTGAAGCTCTTGCAGCAGGCGCGTCTGATGAGCTTGCTGTGGGGGATAGGGTTATATATAAAGAGTTTTCGGGTACTAAGATAAAACACGAGGGAGAGGAATATCTCATAATTCCAGTAGATGACATATTGGCTAAGTTTGTGGAAGTTGATGAGATATAAGAAGTCGGGGAAGTTGAAGTCCCGACTTCTTATATTTTTTATAAATAATTATTGACATATGTTTATTAAATGAAAATAATTATCAATTTTGTGTCTTTTCTATTGATTTGGTTGTTTAGGTGGTGTATAATAGTATTGCTTAAGTATTCCTATTAAAATAGTCGGAATTAAAAAGGAGTTGTAAAAAATGAGGGAAACATTGTTAGAAATAAAAGATTTAAATGTAGAAGTTGAGGGCAAATATATCCTTAAAGGGCTCAATTTAACAATAAAAAAAGGAGAAATACATGCGATTATGGGACCCAATGGTGGAGGAAAGAGCACATTGTGTAATTCCATCATGGGGAATCCTAAATATAGAGTGACAGGTGGCCAGATTTTATTTGAAGGACAAGATATAACAAATCTAAAAGTAAACGAAAGGGCAAAAAAGGGTATCTTTTTGTCTTTTCAGTACCCTGAAGAAATTCCTGGAATAACAGTGGATAATTTTATAAGGACATCTGTTAATGTTATGACAGGCCAAAATGTGCCGATGCTTCAATTTGCAAAAGCTATGAAAAACACATTAGAACTTTTAGACATGAATTCCGAGTACAGAAATAGATATTTAAATGTTGGCTTTTCTGGAGGGGAAAAGAAAAAAACAGAGATACTCCAGATGGCTTTTCTAAAGCCTAAGCTTGTAATGCTAGACGAAATTGACTCTGGCCTTGATATAGATGCTTTAAAAGTTGTAGCAGAAGCGGTCAAAAAGTTGAAGACGGAGGAGATGTCTATTTTGATAGTCACTCACTACAACAGGATATTGGATTACCTCGAGCCAGATGTAATATCTGTTTTAATGGAGGGAAAGATTGTAAAAAGCGGGGATAGAAACCTTGCAAAGATTCTTGAAGAAAAGGGTTATGACTTTGTGAGGAATGGCGTGTAAACCATAGGAGGCGAAAAAGATGAAAAAACCAGATATAAAGGAAATAGATTTTAGCATATACGATGTCAAAGACAACGTAAAGTACGAATATCAGACAGGGAAAGGGCTTTCTAAAGAAGTTGTTTTAGAAATATCTGAGCAAAAGAATGAACCTTCCTGGATGAGGGATTTCCGATTAAAAGCCCTTGAAATATATCAAAAAATGCCTATGCCCACATGGGGTGTGGACTTAAGTCAGTTGGATATTGACTCTATTATCGCCTATATACGTCCAAAGGCAAAGATGCAAAGGTCATGGGAAGAGGTTCCTGAAGAAATAAGGAGAACTTTTGAAAGGCTTGGGATACCAGAAGCAGAAAGAAAAGTTTTAGCAGGTGTCGGTGCTCAGTACGACTCTGAAGTTGTATATCACAACATTAAAGAAAATCTTACCCGCCAAGGTGTTATATTTGAAGATATGGACACTGCAGTAAAAAAATATCCTGACATAATAAAAGAGTATTTTATGACAAAAAACGTTACTCCTTCTGACCATAAATTTGTAGCATTGCATGCTGCAATATGGAGTGGTGGTACTTTTGTATATGTGCCTGAAGGAGTAAAAGTGGAGGTTCCACTTCAGGCTTATTTTAGAATGAATGCACCGGGGAGCGGCCAATTTGAGCATACTCTTATCATCGCCGATAAAGGTAGCGAAGTTCGTTTTATAGAAGGTTGTTCTGCGCCCCAGTATTCTGTTTCAAACTTACATGCAGGTTGCGTAGAACTTTTTGTAAAGGAAGGAGCACGCATAATTTATTCTACCATAGAAAACTGGAGCAAAAATACTTACAATCTCAACACAAAAAGAGCAATTGTGGAAAAAGACGGCATTATAGAGTGGGTATCTGGTTCTTTTGGGAGCCACAAAACAATGCTTTATCCAACTTCTGTATTAAAAGGAAAAGGGGCAAAGGCGGAATACACAGGAGTGACTTTTGCAGCAAAGGGCCAACATTTAGATACAGGTTCAAAAATGATACATTTGGCGCCTTACACCTCTTCAAAAGTTGTGGCAAAGAGCATATCAAAAGATGGCGGAATATCTACTTATAGAGGTTTTCTAAAAATAGGGTCTACTGCGGAAGGTGCAAAGGCTTCTGTGCAATGTGAAGGCCTGATGTTGGACGATATTTCAAGGTCTGATACAATACCAGTAATAGAAATTGAAAATGACAATGTAGATATAGGCCATGAAGCAAAAGTGGGAAGAATAAGTGATGAGCAGATATTTTACCTCATGTCCAGAGGTTTAAGCGAAGATGATGCAAGGGCTATGATTGTAAGGGGGTTTGTTGAGCCTATAGCCAAAGCCTTGCCATTAGAATACGCAGTGGAGATGAATAGACTCATTAAACTCGAGCTGGAAGGCGCAATAGGATAGGAGTGAAAATATGTGGAAAAGGGTTAATATAGAAAAAATAAAAGTTCCTTCTTATAAAGAATACACTTTGGCAGTGGTGAAGGATTCATCACAAGATACTGTAAAGATAAAAAAGATAAAAGATTTACATCACTTACCAATAGAGACATTAATTTCAGCTAATAAAACTTTTGGTATTGATGATAAGTTTGTAAATATGGTAAAAACTTTATATAACACAGGATTCTACATTAAAACTTTTCAAAACACTAGTGTTGAAAAACCAATAGTGGTTGATTATATTACTGATGAACAAAATGACACACTAATTGATTATAATATCGTTGAAATAGAAGCCAATTCAAGTGCCACTGTTGTCTTTGACTATAATTCAGGTGCTCACGGTTTTCACAACGGAATAACAGAAGTGATTGCAAAAGAAGGTGCTACTGTAAATATAGTAAAAATACAAAGATTAGGAAACGAATTCAACGACTTTGACAACAACCTTGTAATTGTAGGGAAAGATGCTACAGTAAATTGGTCGAATGTTGTAATAGGAGCAAAAATGAGTACTTTTGATGTAACTGTATATCTTGATGAAATAGGTGCTACCTTTATTTCTAAATCTATTTTTTTAGGTGTAGATAGTCAAAAATATGACATGGCTTATAAAGTGTATCACCAAGCCCCAAAAAGTACTAGTAGTGTAGATTTAAAAGGAGCACTAAAGGGAAGCGCAGAGGCTACCTTTATAGGAAATATTGACATTAAAAAAGGGGCAAAAAAGGCAAAAGCTGAGGAAAATGAAACTGTGCTTTTGCTGGACAAAACTGTAAAGTCTGTTACAATTCCTGCTCTTTACTGTGGAGAAGACGACGTAGTGGCTAAGCATTCTGCCAGTGCAGGTCAAATAGACGAAGATAAACTCTATTATGTGATGAGCAGAGGCTTTAGTTTTGAAGAGGCTCGGCTTTTAATGGTTCAAGCTATATTAAATCCTGTAATAGATTTAATTCCTTATGACCCTGTAAAAGAAATCATCATAAGGGGTCATATAGGGAGGAAGATAATAAAATGAAAAATATCGATATAGAAAAGATTAAAAAAGACTTTCCCATATTAAATGTTAAACCTCACGGGAAAAAGCTTATTTACCTTGACAATGCTGCCACAACTCAAAAGCCAATTAGCGTTATAAAAGCTATGGATAAATATTATGAAGAGCTAAATGCTAATGTATATAGAAGTCCTCACTATTTAAGCGCTCTTTCCACACAGGCTTATGAAGAGGCAAGAGAAAGAGTAAAAAAATTTATTAATGCTAAAAGTGTAGAATCCATAATATTTACGAGAAATACTACAGAATCAATAAACTTTATAGCATATACTTGGGGGATGAAATATATAAACGAAGGAGACGAAATAATACTCACAATAGCCGAACACCACAGCAATATGCTTCCATGGCAAATGGTAGCGGAAGCTAAAAAGGCGAGACTCAAATATGTCTACCTTGATGAAGATTTTAGGCTTTCTATGAAAGATTTCAAAGAAAAAATGTCAGACAAAGTAAAATTAGTTGCTGTGCAGCACATGTCAAATGTTTTGGGTATAATAAATCCTGTAGAGGAGATTACGCATATTGCCCACAAATACGGAGCAAAAGTATTGATAGATGGAGCACAAAGTGTACCTCATATGCCTGTTGACGTACAAAAAATAGATTGTGACTTTTTCGCTTTTTCAGGTCACAAGATGTTAGGACCTATGGGAATCGGCGTACTTTATATAAAAGAAGATTTACTTTCAGATGTTCCTCCTTTTTTAAGAGGTGGAGAGATGATAGACGAAGTCTTTGAAGACCGTGCAACTTTTGCGCCTCCTCCTCTTAAATTTGAAGCAGGTACACCCAACGTAAAAGGGGCTTGTGTGCTTGTTTCTGCAATAGATTATATAGAAAAAATTGGGCTTTCCAATATATATCATCACGAAAGCGAGCTTTTGGAGTATGGTCTTCAGAAAATGAAAGAATTAGACTTTGTAAAATTGTATGGTCCTAAAGATGCCAAGGAAAGAGGAGGAATAATTTCCTTCAATGTAGAAGGTGTCCATCCTCATGACGTTGCTACAATACTGGACGAGGAGGGTATTGCCGTAAGGAGTGGGCACCACTGCTGTCAACCCTTAATGAGGTACTTAGGTGTTCCCGCCACTGTAAGAGCAAGCTTTTATCTTTACAACGACTTTGACGATATTGACGCACTTGTTGAAGGACTTAAAAAAGTTAGGAAGTGGTTTAAATGAGCGATTTAAATCAGCTTTATTCTGAGGTTATAATGGAGCATTATGAGAATTCTCCTCATAGAAAAGAGCTTAAAGATGCAACCCGCAAAGAAAGAGGTCACAACCCACTTTGTGGTGACGACATTACCCTTTATTTAAAAATGAATGGAGATATTATAGAAGATGCATCTTTTACAGGTCATGGGTGTGCCATAAGCCAGGCTTCAACCTCTATGATGATAGACCTTATAAAGGGAAAAGATAAGAAAGAAGCCTTAAGGCTTGTTCAAGAATTTATAGACATGATACACAAAAAAGATGTAAATTTAGATGAATTAGGTGATGCACAAGTACTGCAGGGTGTGTCTGACTTTCCTGCCCGCGTAAAATGTGCTTTACTGGCATGGAAAACGCTTCAGGAAATTTTATAAATTTATAAAAATAACGCCACGATGGCAAATGTTTACATACTCACCTTCGTGGCGTTATTGAATTTTTCAAGACATCCCACATCTCATCTTGCACAAGTCCTAATCTCCAAATAGCTATTCCACCAAGTCCAAATCTTTTTGCAAGACCAATTTTTACTGCAAAGCTTTCTGGTGTTTCATTTGGTATTGAAATACCAAGCAAAAGTTTTTCTTTTGGTACCTTTTCAGTTGCTTGCTCAATTGCTTGGATTACAAGTTCCTCCGGTTCAGGCTTTGTACCATAGTCGTAAGCCATGATAATTATTTTGTCTGCAATTTCTCCGAGAGTTTTATAATCATATCCTTTATATACACTATTTGGCGCATGGAGAGTTAATGTAATTGATTTTGAGACATCAAGGCGGTTTTTAAGCAGTTTAACAAACTCAGTAAATTTTTGCTGAGTTTGAAGGAGCTGCTCTTTATCTTCATTAAGCCCTAGTCCTTCAAAATCAAGATTTACACTATCGTAAATTTTTGCCTCTTCAACGATTGATGAAATAGCTTTTTCTATAGATTCTGACGATGACAACAAGTTGGAAATGGTTTTGTCACCATCGGTGACGTGTATAACCATTTCTGATTTCAATTTGTATTGTGATATTACTTCTAGTACTTTTTCCCATCCATCAGGTCTTTGCCAACCAGTTCGACTTTTTGTCAAGAGATTGCCATTATTATCTAAACTATACCAGCCAAATGCAATAGAACTAAAGTAACCAGTATTGCCAGAAGTATATTCGGGATAACTTTTGCCAAACAAATTTGTCCAACTGCTTGTTTGGCTATCTCCCAAAGCATAAAAGCCTGTTACAAACATTTCTTTTGGTGGCGATGTTATCTTTACAGTATAAGTATTTTTATCCCAATCCACATCGCAATCAAAAGCTTCACTAAAAAACCTAAGTGGTATCAAAGTTCTTTGATTTATCATTTGTGGCGATACTCTGAGAGTAAGCGGCATATTGTCTTTTATCGCTGTTTTATTACCAATTTGAAGTTTGACCTTTGTTTTATTATCAGTTGCTGTAACTGTTTGTGTCGAGACTTCCCAATTTACAGAAATATTTAAAGCTTCGGCAATAGCCCTAAATGGGACTAAGGTTGTGCCATCTTTAAGTACTGGTGGCACATCAAAAGTTACGGGATATCCATCTAAAAGAACTGTAATTTCTTGCTTTTCTTGAGCATTTGCAACCCGTAAATTAAAAATGGTAACTATTAAAAAGATAAATATGAAAGATAAAACTAATTTCTTTTTACATGTTTCCATATTTCTCCCTCCCATGGTACCATTATACATTAAAATTAGAAGAATTTAAAGTCGATTTTTGAATTTTTAGAGTTGTGATTGTTATCATTTTTCATGAATGTTGGCGTTTTTCCTATTTATTGGGATAGGATTATCGTACAAATGCAGCATGCTCTTTTCTTTTCCATCCTTACATTATTGTAGAGCACTTTCAATATGAAATATCACAAAATAACAACACCTATAAGAAATTGAAACTTGACATAATAAAATACATTGTAATAAAATACAATTGTAATTATTTTTTAGCATACCTATAAGGAGTTGAAACTGTAAACCGACTACCAAGCCAACTCTAGCTCCTACTTAGATGCCCGTCCAACAAAGCGACCACTATTATCCCTACTATTCGGGAGTTATGCGACCATTATTCCAAACAGAAGAATGATAAGCCCTTGCTGCTGGCAATTGCTGCCAGCCGGTCCAACGGGAGAATATAATATTGGAAGCAAAAGGAGAAAGGGGGTAAGAGAACGGATGGCCTTGGTCAATTTGGAAACGACCCTGCAAAAGGTGTGCATCGCGCTTACCAAGCTGACCCCACCGCAGGGCCTAGAAATCCTGTCTTACAAGCGTAATCGCGGAATCACTATTCTGAGGCTCGACGATCAGACTTTTCTAGTGCGTGAACGCGGATATGAAGAATTCGAGTGCCGTGTTTCAGCGGC
>NC_014209.1:107500-140000 GCF_000092965.1 Thermoanaerobacter mathranii subsp. mathranii str. A3 | reverse complement strand
GTTTATTAATATATCATTTTTATGTTTCTACTTCAATACCTGTAAAAGGCCATATAAAATCATTTTTCGCAATTACATGTGTTATACTTATTTATGCTTTAAAATACTCCTAATTACAACAATCTGCAACTATTATAGTCATAATTTTTTACACTCAATTTCTGATACCTTTTCTTATTCGTTATTCAAATTCTGTTATATTATAATAAGAGTGGGTGCAGAAAAAATACCCACCCCAACTCTTTTTTACTATTTTTCCCACCAAGTATATAGTTTTACTGGTGGAATCATATAGGTCAACCGGCTGTGCTTTAATCCCATACGCACATAAGTCTTAACCATTCTTACTGCAGCAAAGGCCGGATTTATTACCGGAACATCATAACCCTTTTCTTTTAGCCTGTTCATTAGATTCCGAGCTACTCCCATCATCCCTGTACAACCTAATACAATAACGTGAACATTTTCTTTTTGAATAGCTTCCAAACTTTCCTTAAATAAAGCATCCTCTAATTTCTGCTTGTCTCCTAAATCTAACACCGGAATATTTACATATCTTATCGATTTTACCCTCTTTTCTATTCCCATTTTAGCAACCAAATCGTGCAACATCGGAACAACATTCGGTAAAACTGTAATAACACCAATGTTTTGGCCAAGTCCTAACACAATTTGCATAGGAGGTTCGAAACCACCACACACGGGTATATCAACAAGTTCCCGAGCAGCATGTACCCCTGGATCCCCGAAACAATCAATAACTATACCCTCAAATCCTTCTTCTTGAGCTTTCTTTACTTTATTTAAGATATCTGGCACAGCCATAGCTTCATCATATTCGCATTCGATGGATGCTGGACCATAATCCAAATTTTCAACATCAACATAATCATCAGGATCTACATAGTGTTTGATTTCCCTTTTAACTTCTTCATTAAATTCATCCGAAGTAATCGGTACAATAATTTTTAGTTTCATAAAAAGCCCTCCTTGTTTTTTCAAAGTTATAGGAAGTGGCTTCCTGCTTCATAGAGCATTATAATACTCTCCGCAGGCGTAATTTCAAGCCCTTTCAGCCTTACCACTCGTAAGGTAAGTGACCCCACCAGACTTGGCTTCCATCTCTTTGGCAGCTCATATCTCTCATATAAAAGATGAATATGAGCTGTTAAAGTCTGTTAAATTAAACTACCTGCAGCTTTAACTCTAATTTTAACCGCATTTCCTGGAAGATATGCTAAAGGTATATCCTCAACGTAAACAATCTCTATTGTGTCAGGATTAGCTCCTGCTTTTATTGCTTCATTTATTGCGCGTTGCTTAGCATCATTTAATGCTGCTTCTCTGCTCATTTCGCTCAAAGAGTAAATACGGTCTACTTCTCCACTAACTTGGGCTATAGCAGCACCTAAAGCATTAGCTACTCCAAAATTATTCGGCCTTATTATTTCACTTACACCATGTATTTCATTACCAACAATAATGCTTCCACCACCAACCAACACAAGAGGTTGTGGATCTTTACTAGTTTTCATCTTGTCAATAGCTTCATTAACCATTTCTTGCATTTTGGCATATACGCGTTTAGCAAATTCTAAAGGTATATCTTTTACTTTTTCCTTGGAACCTACTTCTGCCAATCCCAAACGAACTGCAATGTCAGTAGCAGTTATGGTTTTCCCTCCAAATACCAAAGCCTCTTCGGTAATTCTATATCCTACACTTTCAGGACCTATCTTAATTTCGCCGTTTTTTTCTCGAATGATAGTACCACCGCCAAGTGCAAGCGAAATTAAGTCAGGCATTCTAAAGTTTGTCCGCACTCCACCAATCTCTACGGCAATGGAAGATTCTCTAGGGAATCCCTGAGAAATTACTCCAATGTCACTTGTAGTTCCACCAACATCAAGTACTAGTGCATTTTCTAGTTTGCTAAGAAAAGCTGCTCCACGCATACTGTTTGTAGGGCCACAAGCAATTGTTAAGATAGGATAACGCATCGCATAATCAATCGACATTAAAGTTCCATCGTTTTGACAAAGATATATTTTAGCTTCTGTAAGGCCCTCTCTTTTCAAAGCATCTTTAAAACTATTAGCAGTTGTCCGAGCAACTTCAACTAAAGCAGCATTTAAAACAGTAGCATTTTCTCTTTCAAGTAGGCCAAGGGAACCAATTTCATGAGATAGAGATATTGGTATTTCCCCAAGAACTTCTTGTAATATTTCTTTTGCTCTTAATTCATGTTTATTGTTAACCGGAGAGAATACAGATACTATTGCAATACTTTCTACTTTGCCTTTAATTTCTTTGGCGATTTTACGAAGCTCATTTTCATCCAATGGACTTATCTCTCTACCATCAAATTCATTTCCGCCGGCAATTAGGTAATAGTGATTTCCTACTGCATCAACTAAATCCTTAGGCCAATCAACTAGTGGAGCAATTGCTGCGGTTGCGGGTTTACCAATTCGAATAATTGCAGTTTTACAAAGCCTTTTGCGCTCAGCAACCGCATTCGTAGCATGGGTTGTTCCTAACATTGCATATTTTATTTTTTTCCGGTCTATCTTGCTTTTATATAATACTTTATTCATTGCTTCAAATATCCCGCTCGAAACATCTTTAGTAGTAGGTACTTTAACACTCTCTACTAATTCCAGATTTTCATCTACTAAAACTGCATCAGTATTGGTTCCACCAACATCAATTCCAATACGATATTCCATTTTTTCCTACCTCCTTTTAACCTCTATTGAGTTCTTCTACAGGTATATAATCAACATCATATCCAAAGTAACGCGGACCAACTGTTTCTATACCTTTTTCAGTTCTCCACTTCTCATCACACGGAATTCCTATAATAAATACTCTCTGTCCATAACGTAATCCTTCGGTGGTTATAGGTAAGGCTGTATGGGCATCAACGGTACAAATCAAGTCAGGCACTGTAGCTACAACTTTCCCATTGCGACGTGCTATTAAATTTTCATTTTGGAAATCAATAATCATTGCTTCCCCTTTGTATTGGTCAATTCCGTCTATATGAGCTTCTCCACGAACAAATCCACCCGTAGTACGCCTTTGCACATCAGAAATTTTGCCTTTAAAAAGCATATAGCCACCTGTTACCTCTAAAAGCGCCTCTATTGGATTTTCACCTTTTTTGCGGGCTTCGCGTATCGCTTTTCCAATTTGTGCTGAATAAGATACAACATTTCTTATTCCTGCTTGTTTTACATCTTTTCCACTCATCGGGTAAATTGCTATCATAACTGATCCACCCATAACTACTGTAGCGTTCCTCGCAAGGCTTTCAGTCCAGAAATTATTGATAGTATGTAAAAGTATAGAATTACCTTTTTCATCTGCTAAAACCATAGGTGTTGCAGAAACTCCATAAAGATGATATGTTACCATTTGCAACTCTGGAAAAGCCCTTCCCATACCATCTACATCTACCAATGGTACCTTTCTTTCACCTGCAACCATAATAGGTATCATTGAATTAACGCCACCAGCTTCAATAGGAAGAACTGCATATACTTCCTTTCCAAGAAAACTTTGGAGACTATCGAAAGCCTTGAAAATCTCTTTTCCTGAAGGAACCTTTTCTACCAATACTGTCGGCGCTCCCATCATTGCCACGGGAACAACTAATGCATCATCAGGTATGTTCTCCACATCAATAAGTTCTACTGGACCATTTCTTTGTATAGATTGAATAGCCATAAGCTTACCTACATAAGGGTCTCCTCCTCCCCCAGTTCCAAGAAGAGCAGCCCCTACTGCGATATCTTCCACCGCTTGTAAATCGATTTTCTCCAATTTTTCTATATCTTTCTTCATTTTCTATAACCTCCTTGTAAAGATATATTGAAATATAAAAACTATACAACTCCGAACATTAAATTTCGAGATACCCCAAAGACCCTAAAAGGAAACTATCGTTTTATATGCATAACCATTTTCTTTCTATTTTTTTCCTCAATGCAAAGCAGTAGCTGATTTTGACACTTTCAATACATAATACAATACCAAATAGCATACCATTGAAGATATTATGCCATTTATGGCTGAAATACCTGTTTTCATAAACAATGCCACAATAAAGCCTATAACCAATGATGCTATTCCTATCCAGTTAATATCTACAATACCAGCCTCCCACATATTTCTATTTCCTTTTTTGCATATCCAGTAATCCGCAATCATGCTACCGGCAATAGGCGGTATACTTGCAGTAAGTACAGTAAGGAAAGAAGTAAAATAGTTTAATATGCCCATGATGGCAAGGACAGTGCCTATAGCACCGGCTATAAAGGTCATAAGTGGTCTTAATTTATTTTCCATGTTAAAAAGGCTTACAATAGCTAGCCCCCCTGAGTAGGCGTTTACCGTGTTGGTAGTCCATGTAGCCAAAATAAGGATTACAGCACCCACAAATCCCAGCCCTAATTGAGCTAAAGCAATTGTTATGTCATATGTACCGGCTACTACAGTGAGGAGTGCCCCAACTACAAGTAGAAACATCCCCGCTGGCCAGACACCCACAAGTCCTGATGTCAAAGCATCCTTCCTACTTTTTGCATATCTTGAAAAGTCAGCAGCAATGACGCCTCCTACTGCAAATCCTCCAACAGCCAAACCAATCGCATAACTCCAGGAATAGCGATCTTTTGGTACATAATTTATCAAATTCTCTATACCGAATGTTGTCAAAACCTGTATTAGACCTACTATAGAGAGAAATACGAGCGCTGGTATGGCAATATAATTTAAGTATTCCAGTGCCTTATAGCCATATACAGCAGTCACTAGCATAATAATACCCCATACCAATCCACTTAACCATACAGGTATATAAATCCCAAGCCACATGTTCATTATTTGAGAAAACGCAGCTCCGCATACACTTGCTTGTACTCCAAACCATCCTATACAGGATATTGCAAGAATAGCAGAAATTATAAACCGTGCCCCCTCTCTGCCAAAAGCCGATGAGGACGTAACCACGGTGGGAACACCTAAGTCAGCACCCTGCATTCCTTGAAATGTCATATATACAATTATTATTGTATAACCTATAGCTCCAGCAATTATAGCCTCTAATAGTGGCATGCCCTGGACTATCGCTCCCCCTACCATCAAAGATGATACACATATCATTGATCCTGCCCATATAAGGGCTATACTATACCATGGTCTCTTTTCTGACTCTGGAATCGGATCCAATGCATGTTGTTCCACAATAACGACCCCCTATCTTGATATTTTTTAATTAAACTTGTAAGATTCATTCAATACTTTGGTATCTTGTTTGCTTTTTTGTTCCAAAACATCTTTTCTTTTTTACTTTAAAGTTATAAAACTTTAAATTTCTGAATAAATTAGATAGCAAATATCGTGCCAATTTGTTTTTAAGTTATCAGTTAAAAAGAGAGAAAAATAAAACGTTTAAGAGTGTATAATTGATAAAATATGTTGACATAAAGTTTTCTTTGAATTAGAATTGTAATAAATAAATCGGTTTATATTTTACGCATTCACTGTATTTTTCTCATTTATTCTCACTTTTTCTCAAAATTTCTCATTTTAAAGCGGTGATAAAATTTATGAGAAATAATTTGATTGATTCTCTTCAAGAAACCTTTGGTTTTGTAACCGAACTTCAGAAAGAATGTTTATCATTTATATCACCTTCAAAAGCAGGCTATCATGTTTGGTCACCACCATGTACTCCCACTTGTCCAAATATCAACAATTGCCCTTATGATTTAATACTTTCTTTTAAAATAGAAAAGAACAATTTTTTGGTTGCTTTACCTAAAAAACGTAGCAAAAATTTAAAAATAACGCCTGCCTCAATCATTAAATTTTTGCAGATTGTATTAGAAACATCATTCGCTTCTGAACAAAAAACACATAACATTTTATTACTAGAACAGACATTGCAATTTTTAGCAAAACAATCAAACATAGAATTCTACCTCTTCAACAACAAAGGGCAAATAATCTTAAGTCAAAATTCTTCTTTTGTTCAGCTCTCTCCATCTGATATTTGGGAAAAACTGGGTGATGCCAATGATTCAGAAGGATTTATAAAAACTCAATGGGGAAATTTTTATTATCACCTCTTTGTAAAAAATGATAAACCAATAGGCTTAATAATCTGGAAAATCAAATCATTCCAAAAAAATGTAAATTTTTGTCCATCAAGCAAAGATTATTCTTTTGCTATTATAGGTAAAAACTATCATTTTACTGAAATAAAAAAACTCATCCGTCAAATAGCTGCAACTGAGCATACAATACTTCTTCAAGGTGAAAGTGGTACAGGCAAAGAGCTTTTTGCTCGTTATATTCATCACTTAAGTCCTCGAAAAGATGGTCCTTTTATTGCCATAAACTGCGCCGCAATCCCTGAAAACCTTCTTGAAAGCGAACTTTTCGGCTATGAAGATGGTTCATTTACAGGTGCTCGTCGCGGTGGCAAACCGGGTAAATTTGAACTTGCTAATGGCGGAACAATTTTTCTTGACGAAATTGGAGACATGCCTTTACCATTACAAGCAAAATTATTACGGGTTTTGGAAGACCGACAAGTAGAACGAATTGGTGCTACTATTTCTCGTCCAGTTGATATAAGGGTTATTGCAGCAACTAATAAAAATTTAAAAGAATTAATTGATGCTAAATTATTTAGAGAAGACCTTTTTTTCCGCTTAAGTGTTTTCCCAGTCTACATACCAGCACTACGTGAGCGCCGAGATGATATCCTTCTTCTTTTAGACTTTTATTTAAAAAATATCTGTCTTGAACAAGATAAACCATTTAAAATTTTCAGTCCAGAAACTATTGAAATTCTTCAGAATTACAGCTGGCCAGGAAACATACGAGAATTAAAGAATGTAGTAACTTACGCCGTTTCACTTTGTAAAGACGATATAATCACTCCACAGTATTTACCGAAGTACTTACAAAATGGCGTATCCTTTAATAAATATCAGTTTACTAACGTTAAAAGCGAACATTCATTTATTGAAGATGAACAGCTCAAAAATCAATTGGAAATTTTATTAGCTAAATATGGCAAATCTACACAATCAAAAAAATTGATTGCTCAAGAATTAGGCATTAGTTTAGCAACCCTTTATCGTTGGCTTAAAAAATATCGCATAAGGTAGGTGTGAATATGCAAGAAATTACCTCTGATTGGATTGAACCACTTTGGTATGGCAGTATTTTTCTTGGTTCGGGTGGTGGAGGAAAAAGTGAACTTTTGGCATCCGTACTGGATAAAGCTTTACAAAACCGTGTTATTCCTTTACTAACCCTTGATGAATTGTCTGAAAGTAACTTTTTCTGCGGTATAGGTCTTTTAGGTTCACCGGAATTATGTGAAGAAAATTTACCCTCGGGTAAAGAAGCTAGTATTGCCATTGAGGAATTAGAAAAATATACTGGGTTCCAGTTTAATGGAATCTCAATTGTTGAAGGAGCAGGAGTTAATATCTTTTATCCACTTTTAGCAGCACTTCAAACTGGTTTGCCAGTTATTGATGGTGATGCTATGGGAAGAGCTTTCCCCGAACTACAAATGACTACTTATCATCTTGAAAACTTACCTGTTACCCCTTTGGTACTAGTTGATGGCAGTTATAACGTGCATCTGTTCCTTGAAAAGCAAGATACATTTCTTTTAGAACTTAATACGCGCCAGATTGTTTGCCAACAAGGAGGAGTTGGTTATTTTGCAGGCTTTCCTTATTCCGGTTCCGTATTAAAAAAAGTTTTACTTCCAAGTACTCTAACTTTTGCCCGTGAAATAGGTGAATGCTTTTTACATGCTGATAATTACCACGAGCTATTCAACTTGCTTTTAGAGGTAACTTCTAATTCTTTTTATGGTCCTATAGTCGAAATTTTTCAAGGTACCATAAAAAATATATCCGCATATGAAACTGCCAAGTGGAAAGCAGCAACACTAATCTCACCAAAAGGTGAAGAATTACAACTTCTTTTTCAATATGAGAATTTACTTGCGTTCAAAAATGGTCATATAGCCGCTAGTGTACCCGATTTAATTTCCGCAATTGATCTAAATAAACTTAAACCAGTAAATAACAATGAAATTTATGAAGGTCAGCCTCTAGTGCTTCTAGGTCTGCCGGCACCACTTCGACTCAGAATCAATAAAGCTTTAGATGTAGTTGGTCCCCAATGTTTTGGTTATCGAACTATTTACGTGCCGCTAGAAAAACTATATTGGGATTACTACCATGAAAAGGAGGTATTTTTTTGAAAGTTACGTTAGGAATTTTTATAAATGGTCAACACGGAACTATTATTGCTGGGTCAGGTAAATATCTTTTGTACGAGAGAAAATTTTCTTCACAAACTTTTTTAAACGAATTACAACATTGTCTTACTGTCCTGGGTTTATCTAAAAAAAATGTCAGTAAAATCTATTTTACCCCGCCCTTTTCTTTTTCACCAGAAAATAAGACGAGTTCAATAATCCATCTTAGGCTTGTCCCAGAACAATTTAGTGATTTTTCTGTTTATCCTCAAAATTTACAAAAATCAGTTAAAATCTTGCAAGTAGCTCCACAAAAGCTTTTGCAAAAATTAGAAGAAAACGAAGATCAAATTAAAAAAGCTAAAGTAATTTCCATAATTACACCTTTTGGATTGGTTTATCCAGAAAAAGAGAACAAAGCAGTTTATACAATAAACAAATTTAACCAAGGAATAATACTAAAATCCCAAAATTACCCACATCTCGGTTTTCATAAACGAGAAAAATCATTATTAATAGCTGACAATTTTGTGGTTGCAGTATCACCTTATGTACAACAGCTTAAAAATTTCTTTGCCCCTCATTCTCCAGGAATATATTGGGTTGAAAATGAAGCTGTTTATTTAACTGAAGATTTTTTACCACAAACTTGCGGTAAAATTTACGAATTTACACCATTAATACAACTAGCCCGAGGTGCTGCCGTTTCCTTCGGTTATGATTATGCTTTAGCCCTTTTTAAAATAGGTTCTATATTTAAACTTTTTCAAATACAAAATTATGTTGAAGTAAGTGAATTATCCTCACCTTTTAGTTTCGCTGCTACTTCTTCAGTACAGCCTTTATTTGATGATATTAAAGGCAAACTTCCTAAAGCTCTTCAGGATGTAATTCCTATTTTTAACTTTTCCAGTTGCTATTTTTCTGATTCTTATCCGTACCGGTTTTATCAGATTACTTTTTCAAAATCACTCCGTTACATTGGTTTGCTCACAGCTCCATCGATTTTAACATCTATTACTGTTTGTAAACAAGAAGATTTATATTACCACAAAAAAAGACTACTAAAAAATTTATACCTTGTTAATAAGAACCATAATCTTCTAAAAAAGCCTATAGCTTTTTGTCAAGAAACTCCTATTCGTTATTTAACTTCTAATCATACAATCTTAAAAGTGGAACTAAAAGAGTCAAACTCATTCCAGTAGTATAAAAATATCAACTTCATTTTTCCTAAATTTTTATTCCTCTACGCTTATGAACAAATTACAATAACTTATCTAATTCCTCTTTAATTTTTTTAAAGTCCTCCATTGCAGGCTCTAATTTTTCAGGGTCTCTCAAAATTGCAGCTGGATGGTAAGTTGCTATTATTTTGACGCCTTTTCTTTCAAACCATTGGCCTCTCATTACCGTTATTTTAAAATTTTTGTCTATTATAGCCTTTGCTGCAGTCGCTCCAAGACATACTATTATTTTAGGAGCTATTATTGCAACTTGGTTTCTTAAATAAGGTAAACATGCGTCAACTTCACTTTGCAAAGGCACTCTATTGTTTGGTGGTCTACACTTTACTATATTAGCAATATAGACTTCTCCTCTTTTTAATCCAACCTCCTCTAGCATTTTATTAAGAAGTTGGCCAGCTCTTCCTACAAAAGGTCTTCCTTGTAAATCTTCATCTCTTCCTGGTCCTTCTCCCACAAATATAACTTTTGCCCTTAAATTTCCTTCTCCAAAAACCATATTAGTTTTCGTTTTACTAAGGTCACATTTTGTACAATGTAAACACTCTAAATACAATTCTTTCAAGGGTAAAAGCGCCATTTTTATCACCTTTTTAAATTAGTTTTATATTTTTTTCTTTCAATGTCATATAAATTATTGCCATAAATATCTATAGTAACAATAACAGGGAAATTCTCAACAAAAAATTTATAGATAGCCTCCGTACCTAAATCTTCATAAGCCACTATTTCAGCTTTTTTTACTTTTTGTGCCAATAATGCTCCTGCTCCTCCTATAGCAGTGAAATAGACCGCTTTATACCTTTTCATGGCTTCTATGACTTCTTTACTCCTATACCCCTTTCCTATCATGCCTTTTAATCCCAATTCAATTAATACCGGTGTGTATTTATCCATTCTTCCGCTTGTGGTAGGGCCACAACTTCCTACAACTTGTCCCGGTTTAGGAGGACATGGCCCTACATAATAAATTATACTATTTTTTATCTCAAAAGGTAATTCCCTTCCTTTCTTTAATGACTCTATCATTCTTTTATGAGCTTCATCTCTTGCTGTATAGATTTCTCCTGATAACAATACTAAGTCCCCTGCATTAAGCTGGTCTATTATTTCTTCAGTCAAAGGCGTATTTACTTTTTTATACATCTCATTACCTCCTACATACTATAATATAAAAGTAGCATGTCTTGTAACATGACATCCTAAATTGACAGCTACAGGAAGAGAAGCTATATGGGTAGGATAAGTTTCAATATGAACATCAAGAGCAGTGTTTTTTCCACCTAAGCCTTGGGGGCCAATTCCCAACATATTTATTTCTCGCAATAATTCTTCCTCTAATTTAGCTAACATTTTATCTGGATTTCTTTGCCCTATATCTCTTAACAAGGCTTTTTTTGCAAGATATGGAGCATATTCAAAGTCTCCTCCAATACCTATTCCTACTATTAATGGAGGACAAGCATTTGGACCAGCTTTTTCAACTGTTTCTATAACAAAACTCTTAATTCCTTCTACTCCTTCAGAAGGTTTCAGCATTTTTAAAGCGCTCATGTTTTCACTCCCTGCCCCTTTAGGCATTACAGTTATTGAAAATTTATCACCTTTACAAATATGATAATGGATTATTGCAGGAGTATTATCACCTGTATTTATTCGTAAAATTGGACTTTTTACAACAGACTTTCTCAAATACCCCTCCTCATACCCCAGTCTTACCCCTTCATTTATCGCTTCTTCTAAACTGCCATTTACTATATGTACTTCTTGTCCCATCTCTACAAAAACTATTACTATTCCTGTGTCTTGACATATAGGCATCCTTTGTGTTTTTGCTACTTCAGCATTTGCAATTATATCTTTTAAAATTTCTCTACCTAAAGGGCTTATTTCCTCTTTTATTCTTTCTTTTAAATTTTTAAATATATCTTGAGGTAATTCATAATTAGCTTCAATACATAGCAATTTTACTATTTCAGTAATTTTTTTTGCTTGTATTTCTTTCAAAATTTTTCACTCCCTCTTAAGTTCTTTCAACTATATAATACTATTTTTTTGTAAATTTTTTAAGGAAATTTTGTTGAAGTAAGGCAATGGCAAGTAGGTCTTTGCAATTTCTGCACGTCCTCCAAAAATAACTTGTCAGGTATGCGGTTTTCCTTCTGTTTCTCCTGTATGTACTTTCTGCCGCACATAGGTGGCAAACAACCAATGAAAAAATGCGCCAGAAAAGGCGCATTTTTTCACTTATATATTTCCCGTTTTTTCTAAGACTCTGTAAAGCATAGCTGCTGCCTCTGCTCTTGTGGCGTTTTCTTTTGGCCTGAAGGTGTTATCTTTATATCCTTTTACTATACCAAGCTTTACTGCATTTGCTACTGCATTCTTTGCCCATTCGCTTATCTTGTTGTTATCACTGAAAGTGGTATTGCCTATGTTGTCCTCTCTGTACTCTACAAGCTTTCCGTATACTCTCATTATTACTGCTGCCATCTCTTCTCTTGTTATTGGGTCATTTGGCCTCATATTCTTACCGTCTCCTAATATTATACCAGCCTTGTATGCTGCTTCTACTGCGTTTGCATACCATGCCCCTTCTTTTACGTCATTGAATTGTCCTTTGTAAGGCTTCTCTTCTATCCCTAATGCCCTTGTCATTAATGCTGCAAATTCTGCTCTGGTTATTTTTTTGTTTGGTAAAAAGGTGTTTTCATCTATCCCTTTTATTATGTGCCTTGATGCCAGTACATTTATTACGTCATATGCCCAATTGTCTTTTGATACGTCTTTGAATTGTTTGTTGTATTGAAAAGCTGCATAGGTTGAGAAGTGTTTCGCTTCAAATGTTATTGTGTTTGTCTCTCTGTCAATTTTTCCTCCTATGTATTCCCATTGATTTGTCGTCTCGTTTAAGTAGTATGCTCCTACTTTCCTTATGTCTTTTGCACCTTCTATGTTAAATGTCATTTTTACAGGTGACCCTATTTTTATGTCTTTGTCTCCTGCTTTTATTGTTATGTCATAGGCATCTGTTACAGGCTCGAAAGTTGATGCTTCCTTTTTGCCTTTGTTGTGTATGTTAAGTTTTATTGTTCCTGCTTTGTTTATGAGGTCAATTGCTTCTTGTGAGATTGTCAAAGTTTTTGCATCAAATTGAAGGGCTACTTCCTCTGATTTTACTACTACGTTTTTGTTATATTCTACTATTAAATTAAACACAGTTACAGGTATTTCTAATGCTTTTTGAGGTGTAGTTCCTATATTTGTTAGGTCAAATTGTATTTCTTGCTTTGAAGTGTCTTTTATGTCTTTTGCCACTTTGTTTTCGTCTACTTTAAGAATTGTTGTGTTATTTTCTACAACTACTCTGCCTTGTGAGACTTCCTCCGATGGTTCTGTTGGTGAAGTAGGCGTAGGTTGTCTCTCATGGCCGGGCTTTTCTCTTGTAACAGTTATTGTTATATCTTTTGTAAGTTCATTATTCTTGTCGCCACTGGGCTCTACATGTATTTTGATAGTATTTACGCCATATTCTAAAGGAATCACTTTTGTAAATACTCCATTTTCTTGTTGCACAAAAGATTCATCATTTATAGTTACTTTCGCACCTTTGTAAGTATTGCCGCGAATCTCTATTTCACTCGTATTTGCATCGACAGTAGTGTTGTCTTTTGGAGAATAAATATATATCGGCAAATCTCTCCATCTTTGTACTGTGTCATTTATTACCATTGTATTTGAACCTTGATTGGTAACAGTTACCTTCCTATTGTCAATTTCCTCTCCGTATTCGCCCTTTTCTACTTTATCCCAGCTCCCTCTCGCATATTTATACTCAATCTTTGTACCCTCATTTAAAGTAAGTGTAATACTGTATGTGTTAGGTCCAGTCTTTATCATTTGCTGAGCAGTTGGATTCCAAAAAGCATCCGGGAAGTTTCCAGCAATATTTACTCCATCATCAGGGGTATAATCAGGCACTGTGACATTAAATGTCACTTTTATAGGTATTATGTCAGGTGTCGCTTTTACTGTATTTGATGCTCTCCTATTATAGGAGGTATCAACTGCCACAACTTTATAATAATACACATTGCCATTTACTACATCTGTATCTACGTAGTTATACACACTGTCAGATACAGTAGCAATTTTCACAAATGGGCCAGTCTCACTTGAAGACTTATAGATTTCGTAGCCGTAAATAGCAACATCATCAGCTGACGGACTCCAGTTAAGTGTAACTCTTGAGGATTCAATTCCTGGTTGCTGTAAGACTGGAACAGTTGGAGGAACTGAATCATTAGATGGAACTACAGTAAATTGTTTAACATCTGTCTGTGTCCAATCTTGACCTTGGTTAGAAGAAAATCTCATAATGTATTCCCATGTGCCTACCATGTCAGGTACAAATTTAGCCATGTATTTGTCATTATTTCCAGAATCCCCTACATATTGCGCATCAACCCACGTCCAGTCACTATTTATAGCAACACCTTCCACTCCGTTATATACGTCACTGTACACAGCATATCCTACAGTATCGCCAAGGTATCTGTAGCCAAGTTGCGCTATCATATTTTCCCCTTGGCCAGGTTTATCTGTAAGCCCTTCTGCCCATACTTCAGCATACACTTCAACTGGATTATTTACGCCTATTACATGTGTATCGACTTGATTCATATTTCCCGCCCAGCCAATAGGAAATGCTGGATATGCTTCGACTTCATTGCTTAAAGCACTTTCATTTCCATAATTATCTACGGCTGTTACAGCATACACATACTTTAGACCATTGGTAACCTCTGTATCAGTATAGCTGGTTTGCGTAACATTTGAAGCTATTTTTTCATATAGTCCTCCTTTAACTGTTGAACGATAGATATTATAACTCACTGCTCTGTCTACTGCACTCCATGAAAGGTCTACTTTGCCATTTCCTGAGACTGCTTTAAGGTCTTGAATTGGCTGAGGTGCCGTCAAATTCTGTCCTGGATCTGAAATGAGTATAGCTCCATCCATTGATCCAACTTCTACAACAATTTGTCCATCATTAACAGTATATGTCTTGCCACTTAAGGCATCTGTAAATGTCACACCATCTCTTATAAATTTAGTGGTATCTATTGAAACTTGTTTTGCGTCACCTTTATTAATTACAACAATCGCCACACTGTCAGGATAAGATTTTCCAAAAACGTCTTTTCCATTTATAATTCTTCTTCCAAAGGCAAAAACATCGCCATTTGCATAAAGTGTCTCAAGGTCTCCTGTTTTTAAAACTTGATTTTCATTCCTTATGTTTACGACTTTCTTAAAGAAATCCTGGAGATCTTTGTCTTCCCTTCCCCAGGGGAATGTTCTCCTGTTATCTGGGTCTTTTCCACCGGATTGTCCTGCCTCGTCGCCATAGTAAATAGAAGGCATTCCCGGATAGCCCATTTGCAATATTGCGGCAAGTTTAAGCCTTTTGACTGCAAGGTCTTTAGCAGCCTGAGAATTTTGATTTTCATCAGCAGAATTATATCCAAATACCGTTAATATTCTCATGGTGTCATGAGAACCTAAAAGATTCATAGTAGAATAAAATACTGGAAGAGGATATCTCTCGTATATACTCATAAGCCTTTGGTTAAGTTTTGCCGCATCTATAGGATTATGAACCACATTTCCATCATCAAATGATTCATCCAATATAAAGTCAATTACTGCATTTCTAAAAAGGTAATTCATAACCGAATTAAAGGAGTCTCCAAGTAAATAAGATGATGCATCCTCCCAAACTTCTGCAATCATTGGTGCATTCGATTTCACAGTATTAATGGAATTTCTAAAATGTGTCCAAAAGTCATTGGATACTTCATTTGCTACATCCAATCTCCATCCATCTGCACCTGCATTTGTGTCTCCATCAGGATTTAGCCAATACTTAGATATCGCATCAGAGTTATTTATGATAAAGTCTGCCCAGCTTTTAACGTTGTACTCACTGCCATTTATCTGCCTTATGACAGGTAGGCTGTCAAATCCCCACCATCCTTCATATGTTCCATCAGGCTTTATTTCATACCACTCACCGTATGGAGACTTTGCCTGATCTCCTTGCAACCATGCCTGATAAGCGCCTAGTCCTTTGTCTAAATATTTCCCATATCTATCAAAGTAAATGCTATCATCACTCGTATGGTTGAAAACGCCATCAAGTATTACCTTAATCCCTTTTGCATGGGCATCTTCCATGAGTTTTTTAAACACATCTAAATTTCCAAACATAGGGTCTATTTTTGAGTAATCAGCAGTATCATATTTGTGATTTGAAGGAGAATCAAAAATTGGGTTAAGGTAAATTACTGATATTCCAAGTTCTTTTAGATAATCAAGTTTATCATCTATTCCTTTTAAATCACCTCCAAAGAAGTCATTGTTCCATATACCGTCATATTTGTAACCGGGTTTATCTTTGTCATTTGGATTATCAGGAAGTTCGTACCAGTCATCATGGAATTCTACAGGGTCACTTCCTCGACTCAAAGTTCTTGCATGGTCATTTGAGGTGTCTCCATTGTAAAACCTGTCAGGAAATATCTGATACATTACTGCACCTTTCATCCAATCAGGGGTGTCTAAATTTTTATCATATACAGTAAGTTCAAAGTCTTTATTTACAGTATCTGTGGCTTTACCCTCACCCCCCAATTGTTCATCGTTATCTCCGTAATAAGCAGTTTTTGTCCCGTCTTTAAGTATAAAGTAATACCAAATTCTTGTGGGATGGTCAAAGCTTAACTTAACTTCCCAGTATTCATATTTCCCATCAGGACTTTGACCGATTTTGTACATGGGTACTTCTATTCTTGTTTTCTTAATATCATCCCAATAGGAAATCTTAGCTGACTCAAGGTCGTGATTTCTTGCTTGTATTCTTAATGTCACAGTATCTCCCGTTTTTATTGCACCGAAAGGCGAGCGGAAGAATGGGTCATGAGTGTCATGTCTTAAATCGTCATAATATATGTTATTATCAGGTCCTGTAAGAGGTGGATTATAATCCGTCCATATTTTATGTGAAACCGAATCATAGTAAAATGTAATCTTAGTATCATAGGCTACATTCAAAGGAATATTTGGCCCATTTTGTTCACCATTTAAGCCATAATTTATATCCCATGAGGGCCCTAAAGTCACTTTAAACTCATAATTTCCTTTTGGAACGTTTGCAGTGTATTCGTATACATTATTAAATTTGTAATCCCTCATTACGGCTGTAGAAGTTTCTGGACTCCAGTCACTACCTGCTCCTATTGCTGATTGTATAGTACCTACAATTCTTGGAAGTTTTTCTTCCGGAATTGGTGTATATTTTGTAGAATCAGTAACACTTGAAGTACTGTAATTGTAATAAAAAGTCACTACAGAGTCTTTATCAAGATGAAATTTTAAATTATTTCCAAAACCATCTGGTATCCACTGACTCCCATTCAAAACTATTTTATACTCATAATCACCTGCAGGTAATGCAGTATGTGTCGTGTATTCATAAAAACCATTGCCTTTATATGTCATTACTGTTATGCTGCTGTCGCCCTTCCAGTCGGTATCCCCAAGTTTTGACTGAAAATTGCCTGCCACAACAGCAGTCGCTGGTGCTGTATCTGTCTCAGCTTTTGCAAATTCCATAGGCATTGAGCCAAACACTGCTGTAAAAATTAAAAGAAATGACAATAAAAACCCTAATATTCTTTTATTAAACATTATAATCCCCCTTTCCACTATGTTTTTATCTAAAAATCTTTCAAAAAGCTCTTTTCCAATATCACCCCCATCTCTTTTAAGCAATCGCTTTCACAAGTCACAAAAAGATAAATGTACTTATGTACACATTTCCTTGTGCAAATTTTTGCGCAACCGTTTTCCTTTGTATTTATTATAAATTATAGCTTTTTTGTTGTCAATATGTTGTTAACACATACACTATATGTAAATTTTAAATTTATAGGGCTACTATAAAGCAGCCCTATAAATTATATTTGCTTTAGCCTTTGCGTTATCTCCATTTTATCTGCTTTTTCTGCTAAAAGTATTATAAACACTAAGAACAGCACTCCAAATCCTGCAATTATAGAGATATTGTGCAGTATTGCGCTAATATTGTTCCCAGATATTGCCTCCCTAAGTCCTGCAACTCCATATGTCATAGGCAAATAAGGATTTATTACGTTGAAAAATTTAGGTAAAAGTTCCATTGGGAAAGTTCCTCCTGATGAGGTTAGTTGAAGCATTAATAATACTACTGCAAAGAATTTACCTGCAATGCCAAATAGCATTACAAAAAGCTGAATTATAGCGATAAAAGTGAGAGACATCACAGCATTTATTAAGTAATAGTAGAATAAATTATGCACATCTAATTTTAGCCCTTCTACAAGTACAAAACTTGATACCACCGATTGCAAGATACCTACTAATGCTAAAGACATAAATTTTCCTAATTGTATAGAAACATTGTTCATTCCTTCGTATTTTTCCTTATCAAAAATATCTATCAAGAAGAAGAGTATTAATGAACCCACCCACAAGGATAGAGGTATAAAATATGGTGCAAACCCAATTCCATAATTTTTAACTGGATAAAGTCTTCTAGTATCAAGTATTATAGGTTCATTAATCATATCCTTTTTAGTCGTTGTAATTCCTGATGAATCTATTTTTTGAGACGCATCACCTAATTTTTGCGCTAAAAGCCTCTGATTATCATATAAACTTTTTGCTCCATCTGCAAATTGCCTAGTTCCATCTTTAAGAAGTGCCATACCATTATATAAAGAATTAGCACCATTATATAATTTTGAGGATCCATCGCTTAAACTTTTTATCCCATTATTGAGACTATATAAGCCATTTGAAATTTCTTTTAATTTTTCTCCCGCTGTATTTATGCCTACACTAAGCTGGGCTACGCCACTGTACAATTTATTTGAACCGTCTACAAGTTGGCTGGACACTTGAGACATATATGAAAGACCTGATGCTAAAGAATCCATACCATTATTAATTGTATTGGAAGCCTCCTGCAATTGTGCAAGAGCAGTGTTTAATTGTTGAACTTTTGTCAAACCGCTATTTAAGTTTTGACTCATGCTATCAATCCCTGCATTAGAATATGCAATCGCAATAAGGACTTTTTGTAGTTCAGGGTCGCTACTTGCTTCAGGGTGTTTTGCAATATAATCTTTCAAAGCAACCTGCGCACTATCTAAAGCTGTAGAAATTTGGCTCAAGCCACTTCCCAGTTGTGAAATACTGTCGGCGAAAGAAGAAACATTTTGCCCTACTTGATTATATCCATTGACAAGAGAATTGATTCCATCTTTTAGTTTAATAGCACTATTAGAAGCATCATTTAATCCTTGATTAATTCCTGCTATTCCATTTTGTAATGAATTCATTCCACTTAACAAGGCTTCTGTATTGCTTGCATCAGAAAATTTTTGCGAAAGAAGACTTGCTCCATTGTATAAAGCTGTAGAACCATTTAACGCTTGATTAAGGCCATTTCTTAAATTTAATACGCCTTCTTTTATTTGTTTGCTTCCATCTAATGCGGCACTCATACTCTCGTTTAATTTGCGTGCACCATCATATAATTCTAACGTACCTGTTGCAAGTTTATTCTCTGCCTCTGAAGCTTCTTTTAAACCACTGCCTAATTCATCAACACTTTTAAAAAGAGCATCAATATATCCTTTTCTTATAGAATTTGCTATTTCTGTTTGAAGACTTTCTATAGCTTTATTGCCAATTTGTGTTGCAAGGAAATTTTTCTTATCGTTAGTTATATACTCAATAGTAGCCTTCTTGGGAGTAGAAGAATCAACACTTGTAATATTTTGAGTAAAATCCTCGGGAATCACAATCATAAAGTAATATTTTTTTCCTTTAACTCCGTCAATACCTTTTTTATAATCTACAAAATCCCATTTAAATTCTTTGTTGTTTTTTAACTTTTGTACAATTTCATTCCCAAAGTTTTCTTGTTTGCCATTGTATACTCCGCCTCTGTCTTCATTGACAACTGCAACCGGGAGTTTATCTAACATAGAATAAGGGTCCCAAAAGGCGTATAAATATAGAAAGCTGTAAAGCAAAGGCATAAAAGCAACAACAATAACTGCAACCCTTATAAACCTACTTTTTATTATTTTTTCTATTTCTTTTGCTGCCACTTTAAATGCTTTCAATTTTTCTCCTCCTTTCATCAATTTTTAGACTGACCAGTCAGTACAGTTATTATTATATTCTCCTCTTCTCAATGTGTCAATAAAAAAGTACCTTTGATTTTAAAAATAAAAAACACCTCCTTTGAGGTGTATTATCATTGAAGTTGAAGCCCTTTTAATGCAAAATTAAACACACTATCCGTTATATCGTGTGGATTAAATTTCTGGTTACTATCTTCTACAACTTTCAATGCCAAAATTGAACTTATCATGCCAAAAAAGGCAGCTGCTACTATCTTTTCATCACAATCAGCAATGAGTTTTTGCTCCTTGCCTTCTTTAATAATATTTTCTATTAACTCAAGATAAGTATATAATTTCTCCCTGAATTTGCGAGGAACTTCCCCATGACCCCATATTTGGCTTAGCAAAACTATTATAAAGTCGTGATTTCTGTACAAAAAATTAGTCTGTACAAAGATGATTTTCTGTAGTTTTTCTATAGCATTATTTAGCTTACCTATCTCTTCTATTGCTTCTTGTTTCAAAATTTTTATACCTTCCTCAATTAAAAACTCCAATATATCGTCTTTGCTTTTAAAATGATAATACAATGTCCCTTTTGCTACCCCAGCATTTTCCGCTATTTCTTCCATGGTGCTTTTGTAAAATCCACTTTTTGAAAAGGTCTTTATCGCCGCTTTAAAAATCTTCTCTTTTGTCTTATTCATTTCCCTTCATTCCCTTTCAATAAAATTAAACATATATCATTTTAACTGTCATTCCGCCATCCACAATGAGATTCGCTCCTGTAATAAAAGAAGCTTCTTCCGAACATAAAAATAAACATGCATTTGCTACGTCCTCTGGCTTACCTACCCGCCCTGCAGGATGCTGCAAATGGTCCTCTTCTGTCAATTGGGGCTTTTTAGCTTCTCTACTTTTCTTCCATTCAGACACTTCTATCCATCCCGGACTTATAGAATTCACTCTTATTTTATCATAACCTAAACTTATTGCAAGAGAGTGGGTTAAGGCTATAATACCTCCTTTTGAAGCAGAATAAGGTTCTGTATGAGGTTCTGACATAAATGCCCTTGTAGAAGCGATGTTTATTATGACTCCTCCACCATTGTCTCTCATGTGAGGAGCAACATATTTTGAACACATATATGTTCCCCTCAAGTTGACATTTATAACTCTATCCCATTCCTCCATGGGCCTTGTGTAAATCGTCCCTCTTGCTCCAACACCTGCATTGTTTATCAAAATATCGATCTTACCATAGGTTTTTATCGTCTTATCTACCAAATTCCCAACATCTTCCTCTAAAGAAACATCTGTATGTACAAAAAGTGAGTCTCCACCTTTAGATTTTATATATTCTTCATTTTCTATGCCAGCTTCATCGTCAATATCGGCTATAACTACTTTTGCTCCTTTATCAGCAAAAGTTTGCACGATACACCGCCCTATTCCCTGTCCTCCACCTGTCACTATCACTACTTTGTCATTAAAATCCATAGTTATTAACCCTCCAATCTCTTAACTTATAAAAGAAGATAAGGTAACCCCACTCATTTACTAAACTTTGAAGAGGTTTACCTTATCTATAAAAAGTATACCTCAAAAAAATAGCAAAAATCAAATAAATTTTGTGAATAAATTTATTTTAACTTATACCTTTCTATAGCACTTTCTATAATCTTCCCAATAAATTCTCCTCTTGTTAAACCTGCCGCTTTTGCCATATAACCCATATATCCGTGATGAACATGCTTTTCACCTTTGCTACTTGACATTGTAAGTCCCGCAAATGTATTCAATTCTAAGAAATAAGGAACATTATCTTTGCTTAAAATCATATCAATTCTTGCAAAATCCTTGGCATTTAAAACCTTATAAATATTTAAAGCCGTCTCTTTAATCTTTTCTTCCACTTCCTTTGATACTTCCATAGGGCATTTTATTATCTCATTGTCAAACATTTTATGTTCATAAGTATTAGTTTTAACGTTATTATATCCTACTTCCAATAAAGGCAATACTTGTGGGTGTTTATATCCGATTATTCCAACGGTCACTTCTTTTCCTTCAATAAATTCTTCGATTAGTGCTGCTTGTCCTATTTTTTCTGTTATCTTTCTTACAACTTGTGGAAGTTTATCCTTGTCATAAACTATATTTTCTTCATCTATTCCTGCACTTCCTCTTCCACTAATAGGTTTTACAAATAAAGGAAATCTAAGATGACCCACGGGAGGAATCTCTTGAGAATTTTTCGCAACTACATATTTAGGTGTCGGCAAACCGTGAAAAGCCACAATGTCTTTTCTCATTCTTTTATCGGTAGCCACCAGATCTAATCCAGACCCAACGTATGGTATGTTGAATACTTCCAGAAACGCTACTTCTTTCATGCTTGAGGCATTAAAAATTAAATCGACTTTTTCTTTTTTTATAGTTTCATAAGTTTCTAATGGATCTTCCTTCCATTCTATGAGAACTGAATCAAATCCAGCTTCTTTTATGGCCATATAATGATGGTATGCTTCATCATAGGCATCGTCATATACTTTGTCTGGCATCAATTTCCTCTGAAATTCGACATTCCTGAATTTCCTCCAGAGCACACCGATCTTCATATGGCATCACCCTTTTCAATTTTTATAAAAATTTTTAGAAGAAAAAAGGAATATCACTTAAATACAATATCTGTATGATTCACTATCATTTCAGTTATAATGAGTGAAATTACGCTCTCAGCTCCTTCATTTAAATTTACTCCATCTTTAGTTAGGCCGTCATAGCAACCTCCTGTTTCCTCATCCACTAAACTTACATTTTTTGAGTTTTCACCTAAAAACCATTTATAGCTTTTAAAAGCTTTTTCTCTGTACTTTTCTTCTTTAAAAATTTTATAAGCTTCTGTATACATAAGAGCAGTTTCACATGCCTCTATCGGCTGTTCATCAAACTCTGCAGGTTTTTCATTTCCTTTTTTGTACCATCCTTTACAGCCAACCGGTTTAAAATAGTCATTTTTAAAAGTTACTTTCGCTAAAAATTCCATACTTTCTTTTGCAACCTCTAAGACTTCCTCATCTTTTGTAACAGTGTATACTTTAAGAAGAGACCATGGAATTACTGCATTGCTGTAAGTCATTACATTTTCAAACCATTTCCACTCTCCATCTTTGTTTTGTCTATATCTTTGGACTATCTTCTTTGAAATAGAAATCATCAAATTTTTTATCTTCTCTTTGTTAAATTCAGTAACATCAGAATTATATAAAAGGCTTAATCCTATTAACGAATAAGCGTTACCGCGAAGAAAATTTAAATTTGCCACATTGGGTAAAGCTTTTTTTAGTAATGCTAGTGCTACATTTTTAAATCCGTTTGACAAATTAGTATTTAATAAATATCCCAATGACCAAAGACATCTTCCAAAGCAATCTTCAGATCCAACTTCTTCAATAAATTCTCTATTGTAGTTCATAAAATTTCTAAAATATCCTTTGCTGTTTTGGGCATAAATCAAGAAAGAAAGATATCTTCTTAAAAGCTCAAGATACTTTTCATCTTTGTAAACTTCATATAGCATTGAAGCAGCAATAAGAGCTCTTGTATTGTCATCAGTAGTATAGCCTTTTGTCAAATCGGGTATAGAGTAAAGGGAATGTTGCAAAATACCTGTATCATCCGTTAAATTGAAAAGATGCTGAAACTTAGTTGATACCTTCATTATTCCATTTCCCCCTTCCTCTATATCACAATTTCCTCCCTTGATCTACTGTCCAATACAGACAAAATCATTATGACATACCTGTAAGCAACGTTATTCCACATCATTGCATTACCTAATTTCTTAATTGCTGACTCTATCTGTAGTCTTTTTTCAGGATTTTCAAATACATATTCAATATGTTTAGCTAAAGAATTTGCATCACGGAAGTTAGCCAGTAAACCTCTTCCTTCACCTAAAATTTCTTCAGCATACATATAAGGAGTAGAAATAATCACTTTTCCTAAACCTGCTGCATATGCTAACGTACCGCTTACAGCTTGTTCTTTGTTTAAGTATGGAGTCATATATATGTCTGACATCTTCAAATATTCCAAAATCTCTTTCTTTGTAAGATATTTATCTACAAATTTTACATTCTTTTCTATTCCAAGCTCGCGGACTAATTTTTGTAGTCTCTCCCTGTATTCTTCCCCAAATTCTCTCTTTATGTTTGGATGGGTTTGGCCTAAAATTAGATATAGTACCTCTTTGTATTTTTGAGCTACAATACTTATTGCTTCTATACCGTACTCTATTCCCTTACCAGGATTTATAAGACCAAAAGTGCTTATTATTTTTCGTCCTTGAAATCCGTATTTTTCTTTTAATGTTTCCTTGGGCAATACTGGAAGACTGGGAACTCCATGAGGAATCACTGTGATTTTACAGGAGGGTATGTGATATATCTTCTCAAGAAGTGGTATGGTATTTTTTGCCATCGTTACTACGCGAATACTTTTTTCACCTAATTTTCTTAGTATCATAAGTTGTTTTTCATCTGGATTTGATAATACTGTGTGGACAGTTAAGACAAAGGGTATATTTAAGTTGTCTACCAAATCTAATAAGTACTCTCCCCATTTTCCTCCAAATATTCCGTATTCATGTTCTATAACGAGCAAATCTATGTTTGAGTTATTTAATTTCCTGGCTAACCTTACATAATCTTCTCTTACAAATTGTTGTAACTGATATTTGACATCACTGTCGTATTCATAAACTTTATTGTCATTTATTGCAATTACTCCTGCAAAATTTATAAGTTTTATCTTTTTTATTTCATTAACTAGATCTTGAGTAAAGGTCGCAATACCACATTCTCTTGGTGGATAAGTGCTTAAAAATGCTACATTTCTCCCCGTTATATTCATCATATCACACCCCCTTCTTAGTTTGCTTAGTATTAAGTTGTCATTGTGCTACTCGCTAACCTATTAGCTGTAAACACTGTATTCTTAATTTCCATATTCACCTCTACGATACATTCTGAAGTTACAACTGCATTGTCTAATCTCGCAAACCTGCGAACTTTCACATTATTCCACAATATGCTTTTGGATACTTTGCTTTCTTGACCTATTCGACAGTTATTCCCAATTACTGTATAAGGTCCTACCGTAGCATAAGCATCAATTTCAGTATTATTCCCAATATAAGCAGGTCCTATTACTCTTGCAGTAGGATGAATTTTAACATTGTCTCCCAAAATTATTCCTCTTGAGAAATTAGTACTTATAAATCTTGATTTTCCTCTTAAAATATCCTCATGAACTTTTTTATACTTGTCTATTGTACCTATGTCTATCCAGTAACCGTTAAATTTATAAATAGCCATTCTATACCCTTTTTCAAGAAGCGTTGGATAGGTCTCTCGTTCTACAGACACCACTGTATTTTCTGGAATTTCCTTTAGCACATCAGGTTCAAATACGTATACTCCTGCGTTAATATATTTAGAATTGCTCTCGCCTGATTTGGGTTTCTCTTTAAAAGCAGTTATAAACCCTTTTTCATCAAATTCTATAACACCGTACTGAGAAGTATCTCTTACTTCAATAGATGCAATAGTTACTTGTGCTCTTTTTCTCTTGTGGTATTTTATCAAGTCTGCATAGTTAACATCGCTGACAATATCAGAATTTAAAATAAGAAAAGTATCATCAAAAAATTTTTCGGCGTTCTTTATTGCTCCGCCAGTTCCCAAAGGAGATTCTTCTGTAATGTAGTGTATTTTTACACCTAAATCTTCTTTCTGTCTAAAATAATCTTCAATATACTGGGATTTATAATAAGTACTTATTACAACCTCATCTATTCCACTTTTTTTAAGGTTTAAAATAATACTTTCTAAAAGAGGCCTTCCCATGATAGGAACCATCGGTTTTGGCAGGTCATCTGTAAGAGGTCTGAGTCTCGTCCCTAAACCTCCTGCCAATAGCAACGCCTTCATAAAAGACCCCCTCCTTATTTATGAAGTTTCAAAAATTAAGTTTAAAAACAAAAGAAGGGTGTGAGTGAGTGATGTAATTATAAGAACGAGAAGAACCAAGAAGAGGAAAAATATATTAGCACTCTTTAAATTCGGCTGCTAATAAGTATTATAATTAATCCTTTTTGGCATGTCAAGTACTTTTCTGTAAATAAAAAACAGGCCTTTTAAAGCCTGTTAAAAATGATATCTTTCATCTCTAAAGTAGCCACACCTATAACAGTATCCGCTCCTCCGTAATAAACGTAAATAGTATCATCTTTTACAGCATTACCACAACTAAATACAACATTAGGAATGTACCCTTCTTTTTCCCACTTAAGTTCTGGCTCTAATATAGGCTGTTTTTGCCTTGCAATAACCTTTGATGGATCTTCTAAATCTAAAAGGACTGCTCCCAATCTATATACATTATTGTCATCAGCTGCATGGTATATCAAAAACCAACCGTCCTTTGTCTTAATAGGAGGTCCTCCAATTCCTACCCTCGTGCTTTCCCATGTGTTGGGAATGGGTTTTAATATTGGTTTATGGTCGTACCAATTTTTTAAATCGTCAGAAAATGCTATCCAAATATCGGGATATCTCCTGTGCAACATTACATATTTACCCTCAACTTTTTCAGGAAACAAAGAGGCATCTTTATTAGGTTCATCTAAAACTACTCCTTTTCTCTCCCAATCTATAAGGTTTTTGGATGTAGCCAAACAAATCCTATAGTCATCATCGAATCTGTCCCCAAAACCTGTGTACATCATATAATAAATGCCGTCAATTTTAACTATCCTTGGGTCTTCTAATCCTCTGAGCTCTTGTTCTGTCTCATTGCTCATCACTGGTTTGTCTAATCTCATAAAATTAATTCCGTCTTTGCTAACTGCGTATCCTAAACGAGAAGTATATTTCCCATATTTAGCATGGGGTCCAATGTCAGTAGCTCTGTAAATCAAGTGAAATAGTCCATTGTCATAAATTGCTGCAGTGTTGAAAACCGCTGCTCTTTCCCATTCATTTTCTGCTTTTGGTACAAGTACTGGCTTATCCGACAATCTCTTTAATCTTATCACGTAACACACTCCTTTTAAAATTTTACTTTTCTTTTTTCAATAGCTGCTACACCTATATGGGTATCTGCTGCTCCATAATATACGTAATACATGTCATTTGCTTCAATCGCACCGCAGCTAAACACCACATTAGGCACAAGCCCATTTATTTCCCAATCAAGCTCTGGCTCTAAAATAGGCTCTTTTTGTCTTGCAACAACCTTTGACGGATCCTTTAAGTCTAAAAGAGCTGCACCAAGTCTATATACATTTTTGTCATCCACCCCGTGATATATTAATAACCATCCATCTTCTCTTTTTAAAGGAGGTCCTGCTATGCCAATTTTCTTTGACTCCCATGTGTGAGGTTTAGGGGACATTATAATCTTATGGTCATACCAGTTTACTAAATCGTCAGAATAAGCAATCCAAATATCGGGCATTCTTCTATGAAAAAGCACGTACTTTCCATTTATTTTTTCGGATAAAAGCGCTGCATCTTTATTAGGCTCATCGAGGACAATTTTGTGCCCTTTCCAATTTTTTAAATCAAAAGACCACACCATACATATTCTAAAATCCAACCAGTCCCTGCCTCCAAAACCTGTATAGAGCATGTAATACTTATTGTCTATTTTTGTAATCCTTGGGTCCTCTACTCCCCAAGCTTCTTGTGGAGTCTCACCTACTAAAACAGGCTTATCAAATCTTTTGAAATTTATACCATCTTCACTTACAGCATATCCAATGGAGGATATAAATTTATATCTTTCTTCGGGCTTTTCAGTATTCAACACAAATTTATTATTAGAGGCTCTGTAAAACAAGTGAAATTTATTATCTTCATATATTACTGCCGCATTAAAAACAGCCCCCCTCTCCCATTCATGCTCTTTTACCGGAGACAATATGGGTTTGTCACTAAGTCTTGTCAGTCTGAACATCCCTCCATTTATACCCCCTTTTCCAGCAATATTGCAACTACTCCATTAGCCTCTATTGTTAAATATTCTAAATTAATCTGCCTTCCGCTGATTAAATCTTGTATTTTCTCACTATTTTTTGTTTTTTCTCTTACGTTTATCTTAGTGTCGATATCTATGTCTTCATGATTTATAAAGAGTACAAGGGTTTTTCCGTCATAATCAAACTCTTTTACTTCAATATAAGGAGACTCTACTTTTACATTGTATTCTATTCCGCTCAGCTCTTTAGCATACTTATAAATCAAATAAGACCTGTCAGTCTTATATACATCGGGCATATAACTTAAATAGAGCTCAATAGGATACGTAAAGTCGTATTTTTTTATCTCATTTGATAAGACATAGTTCCACAGCCAAGCATCATGTCTTGACTTTGCTTTTATATAATTGTCCGGCTCGTTTGAAAGGTCCCAAAACAAAATAGCAGATTCATCTTTGTACTTTTCAGCAAAAAATCGTACCAATTTAATTTGATGCCTCAACATAAATGAATCACTGTATATATTTCTGCTTTCTCTCCACGGCACATCCCAATTCTCACCGCTCATGTGCCCCACAAAAAAAGTAGGCGCGATTTTCATATCAACTTCATGACATATCTTGATAAGCTCGTCAAACTTTTTCACCGCTTCCTCTGATATTACATCAGGTTTTGGCTGAAAATCCTCCCAAAAAAGATTTATTCTCATTACATTAATGCCTAAGCTTTTCGCTTCAATAAATTCACTTTTTATCTCATCATGATTCCACTCTTTACCAATATCATATACTCTAAAAATACAAAATTTCGTGTTATAATTACATCATAGACTCTTTTTGGGGGTAATTTATATGGCAAAGATGAGAATAGATAAACTTTTATCAAATATAGGCATTGGTACAAGAAAAGAGGTTAAAAAATTCATTAAAGAAGGTCTTGTATTGGTAAATGGAAATACAGTAAAAGATGCTGGTCTAATTGTAGATACTGAATTTGATGAAATTTTATTTGATGGCGAAAAGATCAATTACAAAGAATTTATATATATTATGATGAATAAACCAAAAGGAGTTATTAGCGCTACATATGATCCTATTGAAAAAACCGTTATTGACTTATTACCGCAAGAATTAAAAGCTCGAAATCCCTTTCCAGTAGGAAGACTTGATAAAGATACAGAAGGATTGCTTCTTATAACGAACGATGGAAATTTAGCACATAAGCTTTTATCTCCAAAAAAAAATGTGATAAAAAAATATTATGCTGAAATATTAGGTTTTGTAAATGAAAGGGATATTAAAGCTTTTAAAGAAGGTATTGTACTTGAAGATGGCTATAAAACTCTTCCTGCAGACCTTGAAATTCTTTTATCCTCTGAGGTATCAAAAGTTTATGTTTATATAAGAGAAGGGAAATACCACCAAATAAAAAGAATGTTTGAATCAGTTGGCAAAAAGGTCGTATACCTTAAAAGATTGGCCATGGGTAGTCTTACCCTTGACGAAAATCTAAAACCTGGGCAGTGGAGAGAATTGTCTGAAGAAGAGCTATCTCTCCTGAAAAAGTCGATATAAAAATAAGGCTTTCGCCAAGCCTTTCAAATAAATCCCCCATCTACTGTTATAACTTGCCCTGTTATGAAATTTGACTTGTCAGATAATAAAAACAATACAGCATTTGCTACATCTTGAGGTTTCCCTATGCTCATAAGTGGGATACCCTCAATTAAGTGTTCCTTTTCTTCCCTATTTAAAATGTTGTTCATTCGAGTGTCAATTACTCCAGGAGCAATACAATTAACTCTTATTTTAGAAGGCCCTAGCTCTTTTGCCAAAGCCTTTGTAAAAGCTATTATTCCTCCTTTAGATGCTGAATAATGTACTTCACAAGAAGCCCCAGAAATACCCCAAATTGAAGAAATATTTATAATACTCCCATATTTTTGAGGTAACATATACCTTAAAACACTTTGTGTGCAATTGAAAATACCTTTTAAATTGACATTCATCATCTTATCCCAATCTTCTTCTGTTATTTCTATAAATGGTTTGATTTGGGCAATTCCTGCATTATTTATAAGATAATCAATGCGACCAAATCTATTGTAAATACTATCAATCATATTATCTACCTGTTGTCTATCTGAAATATCTGCTTTAAAAATTTCCGCATAACTGAAATTATTTTTTATGTATTCTTTAAGTCCCACTGCTTTATCATAACTGTTATTATAATGTATTGCTATAGAAGCACCTTCTTTTGCAAGCTCTATACAAATTTCTCTTCCTATGTCCCCAGCACCACCAGTTACAATCGCTACTTTGCCATTTAACATCTCTTTCACCTTCTACAACAATCGATAGTTCTTTTTGTAATTTTATAAAAAAATAAAATTATGTCAATATCAAAAAAATAATGAAAGGTTCTGCTTTTACCTCGCAGAACCTTCATTTTCTTATGGAGCGGATGACGGGATTCGAACCCGCGATCCTCGGCTTGGGAAGCCGATGCTCTACCACTGAGCCACATCCGCATTTTTTAAATTGGCTCCTCAGGTAGGACTCGAACCTACAACCTACCGGTTAACAGCCGGTTGCTCTACCATTGAGCTACTGAGGAATATTTTAATTCCGGCAGCGACCTACTCTCCCGCGAAAGCAGTACCATCGGCGCTGGAGGGCTTAACTTCCGTGTTCGGAATGGGAACGGGTGTTTCCCCTCCGCTATCGCCACCGGAAATCCTAGACCCTCAAAACTGCACAAAGCCTTATGGTCAAGTCCTCGACTGATTAGTACCGGTCAGCTAAGAGTGTTACCACTCTTACACCCCCGGCCTATCTACCTCGTCGTCTTCGAGGTGTCTTACCCCCTTACGGGTGGGAAACCTTGTCTTGAGGCGGGCTTCGCGCTTAGATGCTTTCAGCGCTTATCCCTTCCGAACTTGGCTACCCAGCTGTGCCCCTGGCGGAACAACTGGTACACCATCGGTTCGTCCACCCCGGTCCTCTCGTACTAGGGGCAGTCCCTCTCAAGTTTCCTACGCCCGCGACGGATAGGGACCGAACTGTCTCACGACGTTCTGAACCCAGCTCACGTACCGCTTTAATGGGCGAACAGCCCAACCCTTGGGACCTACTTCAGCCCCAGGATGCGATGAGCCGACATCGAGGTGCCAAACCTCCCCGTCGATGTGGACTCTTGGGGGAGATCAGCCTGTTATCCCCGGGGTAGCTTTTATCCGTTGAGCGACGGCGTCCCCACTCACTGCCGCCGGATCACTAAGCCCGACTTTCGTCCCTGCTCGAGGTGTCCCTCTCACAGTCAGGCTACCTTCTGCCTTTGCACTCTCCCGCGCGATTCCCGTCCGCGCTGAGGTAACCTTTGGGCGCCTCCGTTACCCTTTAGGAGGCGACCGCCCCAGTCAAACTGCCCACCTGCCATTGTCCCTACGCCGGCTCCTCGGCTATAGGTTAGAATCCCAGTAGTCCCAGGGTGGTATCCCACCGCCGACTCCAGTAAGGCTCGCGCCCTACCTTCTACGTCTCCCACCTATCCTGTACAGAAACTACCAGCATCCAGTGACAGGCTGCAGTAAAGCTCCACGGGGTCTTTCTGTCCAATCGCGGGTAACTCGCATCTTCACGAGTACTACAATTTCACCGGGCCCCTCATCAAGACAGCGCCCAAGTCGTTACGCCTTTCGTGCGGGTCGGAACTTACCCGACAAGGAATTTCGCTACCTTAGGACCGTTATAGTTACGGCCGCCGTTCACTGGGGCTTCGGTTCAGAGCTTTAACCCCTCCCCTTAACCTTCCAGCACCGGGCAGGCGTCAGCCCCTATACTTCGTCTTCCGACTTAGCAGAGACCTGTGTTTTTGGTAAACAGTCGCTTGGGCCTCTCCTCTGCGACCCATCAGGGCTTTCAGCGCTCGGCCTATACCCCAATGGGTACCCCTTCTCCCTAAGTTACGGGGCCATTTTGCCGAGTTCCTTAATGAGGGTTCCCCCGCTCGCCTGTGGATACTCTCCTCGCCTACCTGTGTCGGTTTCCGGTACGGGCACCAAGCAGTTTACCGCTTAGAGGCTTTTCTCGGCAGTCTGGGCTCGGCTGCTTCGGTACTCTCTTTCCCTCCCCTTCGCCCTCTCAGGCCCTACGCAGGACGGATTTGCCTATCCTGCACCCTACTGGCTTGGACGCGCTCTACCAACCGCGCGCTCAGCCTACCCTCCTGCGTCACCCCTTCGCTTCCCTGCTCGGTGGCAGGGGATTCTCTACCCCTTCTCCATCGCCTACGCTCTCGCCTCGGCTTAGGTCCCGGCTTACCCTGGGCGGATTACCCTCCCCCAGGAACCCTTAGGCTTCCGGCGGTAAGGTTTCTCACCTTACTCTCGTTACTCATGCCGGCATTCTCTCTACTGTACAGTCCAGCCTCGCTTACACTCGGCCTTCTCCCCGTACAGTACGCTCCCCTACCCCACCGCCTTACGCGGTAGCCCCAGCTTCGGTGGCATGTTTTAGCCCCGTTCATTTTCGGCGCAGGACCTCTCGACCAGTGAGCTGTTACGCACTCTTTAAATGTATGGCTGCTTCTAAGCCAACATCCTGGTTGTCTCCGAAGTCCCACTTCCTTCCCCACTTAACATGCCCTTCGGGACCTTAGC
>NC_014209.1:0-102500 GCF_000092965.1 Thermoanaerobacter mathranii subsp. mathranii str. A3 | reverse complement strand
TTCATCCGTGTTAAAGTCTTCATATACATCTCCTTTTCCTATATCATGCAAAAAGGCAGAATAATATATTTTTTTTATATCTTCTTCATTTAAATTCAACATTTTTGCAATCCTTAAAGATATATAAGCCACTCTTCTTGCATGTCCCATGTTTTTATACTCTTGAACATCAAGAGCCAAAGATATAGCAGACAGGAGATCGTTATAATTTAAATTCACATTTTATTCCTCCTAACTGATATTTATTTTCTACTGATATCTATTATACACCAATCAAATTAAATTTCCCACACAATTTCCGATATAATATCCCACCACTCCTCCTATTAGCCCAAATACAATTGTTAAGGCCATATACTTAAAGGCTTGAAAATATTTTTTGTTTTTAATTAAATCTATTGTCTCATGAGAAAAAGTTGAATATGTTGTAAAAGCACCTAGGAATCCTGTTGTTAAAAAAAGTTTAACATCATCGTCTAAATTTACATTTATTTTAGGACTTGATAAAAAATTTAATAAAAACGAACCTAATACATTTATAATGAAAGTTTCGATTGGAATAATTATCTGTCGCTTTTCTTTTATATGCCGTGATATTTCATATCTCAATATTGCTCCAAAAAATCCTCCAATTCCAACATACAATGTACTTTTAATCATTCCTTTTCCCTCTCCTTAAGAAATTCAAATATTTTGTCAGCAAATTCAAATCCTAAATATGACATTAAAAGTCCTCCTATTATTGATAAAATCACATAATTTAAAGCAATATAAATTTCCCTCGCCTTTAATAAATTTATTGTTTCCATGCTAAAAGTAGAAAATGTCGTAAAAGCTCCAATAAATCCTGTTGTTATCGCTAACCTCAAATTAGTATTTATCTTGTATTTATCCATAGTAAAATTTGTGATAAAACTTAATAAAAACGAACCTAAAATATTTATCATAAAAGTTTCAATGGGAAACACCGTATGATGCATTTTTGTAAAGTAAATTGTTATTAAGTATCTGAGTACTGCTCCAAAAAATCCTCCAACCCCCATATAAATGTATTCCATGAAAATCTCCCTTTCTATTTACATTTTTAGACAATAAAAAACTCCTATTAGGCCTGTCATCCTAATAGGAGCCATTAGCGTTTCCGCATTTACGGCGAGCTCCATCGCCTTCTCAAATTTGTCATAATTTATTATAATAAACTACAAAGAAAAATGCAATACCCTTTACAATTCCCTTCTACCTTCTAAAGCCCTTGAAAGAGTCACAACATCAGTGTATTCAAGGTCACCGCCCACTGGCACTCCATGGGCAATTCTTGTAACCTTTACTCCTAATGGCTTGAGTAGCTTAGCAATGTACATTGCAGTTGCTTCTCCTTCTATATCAGGATTTGTAGCAAGTATTACTTCTTTTACATTCCCATTTTTTACTCTGTCTAAAAGTTCTTTAATTTTTATATCTTCTGGTCCTATCCCTTCTATTGGGGAAATAACACCATGGAGTACATGATACACTCCTTTATATTCTCGTATTTTCTCCATTGCCACAACGTCCATAGGATGAGAGACAACACATATAAGAGAATTATCTCTTTCTTCATCACTACATATGTTACATACCTCTGTGTCAGTTATGTTGTAACAAATTTTACAATACTTTATTTTTTCTTTAGCATCTATAATCGATTGAGATAAACTTTTTACCTCTTCTGTCGGCATGTTTATTATGAAAAAAGCAAGCCTTTGCGCTGTCTTAGGACCTATACCAGGCAACTTTGACAGTTCTTCTATCAGTTTTGCTAAAGATGCCGAATAATAGCCCATTTTTTCACCTCAAAACAGTCCAGGAATATTTAATCCTCCAGTTATCTTTGCCATTTCAGAAGCGATCATTTCTTCTGCATTTCTCAAAGCTTGATTAACCGCAGCTAATACAAGGTCTTCCAGCGTTTCAACATCTTCTTTGTCTACTACATCAGGGTTTATTTCAATACTTACAAGCTCTTTTCTGCCATTAGCAACTGCTTTTACCATTCCACCACCGGCAGTAGCTTCCACCGTTTTTTGTACTAATTGTTCTTGCATTTTTTTTATTTCTTCTTGCATTTGCTGGGCTTGTTTAATCATATTATTTATATTAAACCCGCCCGGAAATCCTCCTTTTGCCATAATAATTTAACCTCCTAAAATTTATTCTAAAAACATTTATATGCTTTTTTGAATTATTTGTGAAAATTATATTATCTCTATATCTTCGCCAAAAAACTCTTTAACTTGCTGAACCAATAATTCTTCTTCATTTTTCTTTAATTCAAACTTTAAATGGATTGATTTACCAACCAGTTTTTTTACTATTTCTTCAATAAAACTCTTGTTTTCCGCTTTGTTCAATTCCTCTTTAAATAAAGCATTCTCTTCAGGATATTCTACCACAATTGTACCATTTTTAAAATAAGGAGTTCCTTTTTCTATAAAAGCGTACAAAGCTATTCTTTCTTTTTTTATCGTCTCTTTTACTTCATTCCAAACTTTTTCTAGATCTATATCCTCTTGTTCTATTATTTGTGTTGTTTTTTCTTTTTTTGGTAAAGTATTTCTCTCCTTATTTTCATCTTCTTCTTTTTCTTCTTTTAAAAAAAATTGGCCTTTTGTTAATTTATCCTCTATTTGCTCCACCCTTGATAACAAGCTCAACATATCATAAGAAATCTCCGGTTTTATCAACCTCAAAATAGTTATTTCTAAAAGAGTTAACGGAGCTATAGCATATTTAATTTCTCGTTGGAGATTTGTGAATTTTTCTAAAGCATTAGTCAAAAAAGCAGTGCCAAAGTTTTGCACTTTTTCTTTTATCGTTTCTGCATTGCTATACAAAATTTCTTTTAATTCTTCTCCTCCTGTTTTGTAAAGGACCATATCTCTTAGAATATAAGTTAAAGACTTTAAAAAATTTCCTAAGTCTATTCCATAAGATAAAATTTTATCTAACTGTTTCAAAGAAGCTGCTACATCTTTAGCGTTTATATAATCTAAAAGGGAAAATAGCATTTCATCATTAGCTACGCCTAACATTTCACATACATCTTCATAAGTTATAAAACCTTCTTTGTAAGATATGCATTGCTCCAGTAGACTTATCGCATCTCGCATAGAACCATTTCCATAAAGGGCAATAGTTTTAAGTCCTTTATCTTCGATTTTTATTCCACTGTCATTACAAATTCTATCAAGATTTTGAGCAATTAACCGTGTAGGTATTCTTTTAAAGTCAAACCTTTGACATCTTGACAAAATAGTATCAGGCAATTTATCTGGTTCAGTTGTAGCAAGAATAAAAATCACATGAGAAGGGGGTTCTTCTAATGTTTTTAAAAGAGCGTTAAAAGCCCCTGTAGAAAGCATATGCACTTCATCAATTATATATACTTTGTACTTTGTTTGAGAAGGAGCATAAATTACAGACTCTCTTAACTCTCTTACATCATTTACACTGTTATTAGAAGCAGCATCAATCTCTAAAACATCCATAGTAGTGTTGTTATTTATAGCGTGGCAAATATCACAAGAATTGCAAGGCTCTCCCTCTGTATTATTTAAGCAATTAACTGCCTTTGCAAAAATTTTGGCTATACTGGTTTTTCCTGTACCTCTTGTACCTGTAAAAAGATAAGCATGCCCTATCCTATTAAGCTTTATTTGATTTTTTAAAGTTTTTACAATATGCTCCTGCCCCACTACCTCTTTAAAGCTTTTAGGCCTGTACTTTCTATATAAAGACTGATACATACTTTAACACCTCATTATCTTCAATTGTAACAAAAAAAAAGATATATTTCTATATCTTTTAAGAAGCATTTGAAAAAACTTGATTTTTTATCTCTTCTAATCTGTGCTTTTCATTCATGTAAAGAGAAATAAAAGCATCTACTACTTCAGGGTGAAATTGCGTTCCTTTATATTTTAAAAGCTCATTTATCGCTTCTTCAACATTCATTCCCTTTCTGTAAGACCTATCTGAAGTCATGGCATCAAAAGCATCCGCCACGCCAAGAATTGCTGCTTCTATAGGAATTTCCTCTCCTTTTAACCCATAAGGATAACCTTTCCCATCATATCGCTCATGATGCTTTGAAACAGCCTCTAATATCTCTTCTGGTAGAGCTATAGGCATCAAAATTTTTCTTGATATCTCTGGATGACTTTTAATTACTTTATATTCTTCATCTGTAAGTTTTCCCGCCTTCAAAAGAATAGCATCCGAAGTACCTATCTTTCCTACATCATGCAATATCCCAGCAATTCTAAGTTGTTCTATTTTTTCTCTTGAAAGCCCTATATATTCCCCTATCAACGCCGCGTATTGAGATACTCTCATTGAATGCCCTTTGGTGTAAACATCTTTCGCTTCAACTGCATAAGCAAGAGCTTCTATCGTTTTTATAAATAATTTTTTGACCTCATCATAAAGCCTAGAATTCTCAATTGCAACAGAAACTGCACTCGCTATCGACCTCAACAAGCTCATGTTTTTTACTGTTTTAGTAGAGGTCCATACAGTTAATATTCCAATTGTCTCATTTCTTGAAACCAAAGGAACAATAACAGCTGAAAAGACTTCTTTAGCAGCAAAAATAGGAGCTAAATTTTTATCATGTGGAAATTCCTCAACCCTCTTTATTTTTATTTCTTTCAAATTTATTAAATCATTCATATCCTCTCGTGGCAATTCTATTTTATTTAAAATAGGATAGTTTCTAAGCTCTCCCCCTTTTATAAGCAATATAAATTTTTGAGACTTTTTATCATACTCTCTTATGGTACACAGCGGTGAATTGAGCATATTTGCTACTTTTTCCACGATCGCATTTAACACTTCCTTCATGTCACTTCCTGATGTCAAAAGCTTTCCTACATCGTTAATGGCTAATATTTCATTGTTTTTTTCAGCTATTTGCTGTTTAACATGATAAACCTCTGTAATATCCCGGGAAATTCCTTGTATTCCTACTACCTCTCCATCAGTTTTAAGCCTTTTCACATGAGTTTCTGTTATGACCAGTAAGCCTTCTTTACTTTTAAAATTAATCTCCGAAAAATTGATTTTCCCTGCCATCATCTCTTTTAACGTCTCTTTACTTTCTTCATCCACAATCTCCAAAAGGCTTTTCCCTATTAACTCTTGAGGTGTATAATTTAAATATCTTACAACTCTCGAATTTACAAATTCAATAATAAAATTTTTGTCTGTCAACCACAGAATATCCCGAATATTATCAACTAACAATCTATACTTTCTTTCAGAAACTTCTAGCTCGTGAGCTAAAGCTTCTAATTGTTCATACGAAGCCTCCAACTCCGCATTAAATTCTTGCAATTCTTTGTTTTGACGCATTAAATTTTCAGTTTGCTCTTTTAGTTTTATATAACTTTGCGACAACTCCGTTGCCACAAAATTTAGATTTTTCGATAATTCTGCAAATTCTTTTGAGTTGGTAATATTTAAGCGAAAATTAAAATCCCCATCTGCTATTTTTTTTACCCCTTCATTTAATTTTTCAAGGGGTCGAGACAACACTTTAGACAAAATAGCAGATAAACCCATCGAAATTAATAAAATTACACCCCCAATGAAAATTTTATTTTCAAATCCTGATAAAAAATGTACAATAGATAATGCATAAACAGTCATCGAAAAACCAAATAAAACAAAAAATAACTTTTTATTATAATTACTAATCATAAAATCCCCCGTCTTTCTTCTTTTATAGAAAACGACTTTTTATATTATTTCGGATAAAAGCCATAAAAAGTTAAATAGAAATTTTGAGAAGAATTTTCTAAAATATGTATCCTAGAAAAATTATTAAGGTAGATAAAAACCCATAAAAAAATAATACACTCATTCTGAATAACTTTATAAAAACTCAGAATAAGTGCATTTCAAGCATCGGCACTTTTAAAGTCTTTAAAATATATAGGCAAAAATAAAAGGCCGTACACCCAGCTTCGACCTGCCACCATAAGCGTTACATAAGCAGTTAGCTCCACTCAAGCGCCCCTGCGGCACACGGAAGTGCTTGCTTACCGCTGCTTCCTTCCGGACCTGACGGGGTTCACAAGTTTCCGTTGCGCAGGACTCAAGTATCAACGCCACTTACCTATGCCAGACCTTACAATGGTCAGGCCTCAGCCTGGGAATTCAACCCTGCTATAGCGGATTGCAGGTTACAGGGCACCGCTACCTCCCCATCTAGTACGGCCCGAGTATTCCATCTTCCACTTTTCACACACTACTTGGCAATGATTGTGTTGTTTCTGTTTTTTTACCTAGACTTGTATTCAAACTGTAATAGACCATCCAATATAACACAAGATTCTTACAAAATGAAAATCGATAAAAATGGCGGAGAGAGAGGGATTCGAACCCTCGGTACCCCTTTTAGGGGGTACACACGATTTCCAGTCGTGCACCTTCGACCAACTCGGTCATCTCTCCACGTCTATTTTATGGCGGAGAGAGCGAGATTCGAACTCGCGAGGCGAAAAATTCGCCCACTCGCTTTCGAGGCGAGCGCTTTCGACCACTCAGCCATCTCTCCGCACTTATTCTCTTAAAGTCTTAAAGAAATTTTCTAAAAGCATCTTGCATTCATCTTCCATTATGCCAAAATATACTTCTGTTTTACTTCCTAAATCAGGATTGTTTAAAAGGTTTATGACTGTACCAGCAGCACCAGATTTATCACTTTCTGTCCCAATATATACTCTTTTTATACGTGCTTCTAAAATAGCTCCTGCACACATTGGACAAGGCTCTAAGGTGACATACATGCTACAGTCATCCAATCTCCAGCTGCCAAGAGTTTTACAAGCTTCTTTTATTGCCATTATCTCAGCATGAGCTGTAGCATCATTTGTAGCCTCTTTTTGGTTAAATCCTCTTCCAATTATTTGATCATCTTTTACAATAACAGCTCCAACAGGTACTTCTCTAAGTTGGTAACTTTTATTCGCCTCTAAAATAGCAGCTTTCATGAATTTATTAATCATACCACCAACCTACGGCCTTTATTTGTCTTCTGCATAAAGGTATTTTACCAGAGAATTATTGTAGTGTCAAGTGCCTCTAAAAAGCTAGGTCCGTGTCAAAAAACCGAATAACAGGCAGTTTACAATACAATTTTAGCCCGGACTTGAACCGGGCTTTTAATATGGTCATCTTAATATGATAAAATTATTAATAGTGCTCAAAATCAGAAATAGGATCTTCAATTAAGGTAGCAAAAATGAATTCATGATAGTGATCATCATCAACAGTAGTTTTTCCTTCAACAAAGTGCACATGCTTATTATCCCCAACATCAATAGCAGGACCAGTTATTACGCCTATCTCATGATGATGATCCTCATAGAAGTCAGTACTGACCAATATTGCATGAACATGACTATCACCATCTGGTATAACTTGGCTGGTGACACCTGCAAAGCGGTGATTGTGTTGTTCTTCTTTTCCCTCTTTTCTTTTTTTGTCTTCTGCTGCTAATTTTGTACTACCTAAAAACTCATGGTTATGAGTTTGACCATCGTCTTTTTTATTATTGAAATCAAAATAATTTTTAATTTCCTCAATTGATAGTTCCATATAGCTCAGCCTCCAATAATAATTTTTTTGACCAATAATATTATATGCTTAAGTATAAAGATAAGTGTATAAAATGAAAAGATATTATAGCGAGCATAGTTAATCAACTTATTAGCTAGTTGATTTATAAAATTTCTAATAATTACATCAATTCTAAACAAAAGTAAAGGGCAGGTATTCAGAAAATACCTACCCTTCAATATATTCTATTTAGTGAGACTAATTCATAAGATGGCCCTTGTAAAATCTCTAAAATTAAAATTTTTTTTTGCTAGTTTGGTTGCACACCTTCTATGATATCGAGACAATGCATACCATCAACTTCGTCTAAATTCTGGTGCGCCCGGAGGGACTCGAACCCCCAGCCTTTTGATCCGTAGTTAGAAAAAAATAATTTTTTTAAGTTATAGATGGAATTATAAAATTTAAAAACCCTTGATTTTATAGGCTTTTTGAGGTTTATATTTTCCATATTTTTTTACTAAATACTAGATGTTTTTGACTCATACGTTAGCAAAATGTTTGCAAACACACCTCTAACTCAGTCTTTATTTTTTTCGGTTTTTATAGAGACTCTTAGAAAACTATTTTTATACTCAAAATTAACATTAAAAACCACACAGAGTGCAATAAACCATATAAGTACAGCCATAATAGTCAAAAATTTTGTAATTTTTATACTCTATTTCTCTCCTTTATATTTAACTTCTCTCTTAAGGCATATTGAAGTACTTGCGAAAAATTTATATTAGCCTTCTCTGCTGCTTCGTTTAACCACCGGGGGAGCGTAACTGTCTTCTTCACACTTTTATTTGCCATTTCATCCCTAACAGGAGGCATATAGGCTTCAATAAGGGTAACGAAAGCTCCCTCAGGAACTTTTATTTTTTCTGGAGGTGTAGGTTCAGGGATAGGTTCGTTATCTTCTTCTAAGTTGTATATAAAAAGCTCTAAAGCTTCCTTTGCCATATATAACGCTTCTTCAAGTGCATCACCTTCAGTTATACATCCGGGTAAGTCAGGAAAGGTTACAGTATAGCCGCCTTTTCCATCAGATTCAAACACTGCTGGGAAAATATATTTATCCATGTCAAAACCTCCCTTTCTCCTTTTTTAATCCTGCCTGCTTAAGAATTGAATTTAATGTTTTCGGTTTTAAATCTTTATTGTGATAAGGAATTTGAATTTTGCCTGGCTTTGAAGGATGTATCATATGTACATGAGAACCCCTTTGATTTTTTATTATCCATCCCTCTTTTTGAAGCATTTTTATCAATTCTTTCGGCTTCATTTTTCTTCCTCCTGCTATATTATAATACGTGTAATATATACGTGTCAATAATTTTATGTAGATTTAATCTTTCTGCTTTGTAGTCATTTTAAATTTCCACCCCTAAAATTTTTTACTCGCTCGTATCTGACAGCCTGGCACTATAGCTCACTTTCTTACGCCATTATGCTTACACCTCCTCATTTTTTGTTTGCTTCTTGTTTGCCCCCGGCAGTTAAAACAAAACGGCCTGCGAGCCGAAGGTCAAGGGGTCGGGGAGGGATACCGGACCGAGCGTAAGCGAGGGAGGATATGCTCACCGACCGAAGGCCTGCCCCTTGACCGTAAGGCGAGCAGGCGTATAATCTTTTGTGCGGGGGCAAACAAAAAAAGCACCTCTGCTTCGCAGACGTGCTTATTCAAACGGATTTTTGATTTGAGCGAAGCGAAAATGAAAAATCCGTACCCATATTTAAAAAAACAAAAGAGCCTTTCACGGCTCATTAATTTAACAATTTTTTTATTTCTTCCTTTGAAAGCTCTGTTATTTCTGCGATTTCGTCAATACTCATTCCTTTTTTTAATAATTCCTTGGCAATTTTTATACTTTTTTCTTTTTCCCCTTCTTTTTTGCCCTCCAATTTACCTTTTTCTAATATTTTCTTATATATTTTTGATTCCTCAAGAATTGACACACCTATCACCTCTGAAAAAATTTTTTCTATGACTTCCTCATCATAAATTATTCCTGCCAGAATTTCGGCTGCCGTGACTATATAACTTTTCTTTCCTCTATCCACTGGCATATCTCTTATTACCTCAGTACATTTTCTAAGATACTCTTCTTTTTCTTTTTGCCTTTTATCTTTATCAGCTACAGGTAAAAAAGTGTATAAATCGTAATATTTAGTTTTAACAATATCCTCAAATTTTATTTTCCCCACATCTATTATCCTATAGCGAAAGTTTAACAAATTTTCTTCTCCTAAATGATAGTCCAAATTATTATCCATTTTTAACTCATTTTTACTGAAATAAACTACCACTTGATAAGGTATTAAATTATGCTTTTCCATTATTTCTGTAGCGTATCTTAGCATTCTATAAGGCATTTTGCTGTCATTATAAGTTTGAAATTCTATATGTAGAGCTATATCTCCATTTTCAGTAGTACACTTGAATACCATGTCACTTTCTCTGCTTTCAATCGTGGTAAATTCAATGTTTAGTTCATCAAGCTTTGTAAATTTAAGACCCAAAAAATATGATGCTATGTCATCGGCAAGGTTTGAAAAAATATTTTTGGCTGTAATGTCGTATTCTTGTGACATATGAAAATCCTCCTTTTACTTCTACTGTAATTATAACATTTTTGAAAGCTGTAAAACAGGTATTTTTAAAAATTTACAAAAAAACTTATTATTATTCCAACAAAAAGAGCAGGCATAAAAGGAAGTTTTGTTTTAAACTTTAGGAGAACGAGGGAGTAGAGGAGAAAAATTATAGATGAAAATAAAAGAATGTCCCATATCCTAAAACCAGCGTAAAAAGACAGAGCAGTCAAAATTTTTACGTCTCCTCCGCCTATTCCTCTAAACAGCCATAAAAGGAAAAGCATAATAAAAACTATAAAAAACTAATGGATAATAAAAAAATTATGCCCTGTATAGAGTAACTGCTCTATACAGGGCCTTTACATCAAAATTTAGGACCAATTATCTGCGATTTTGAGTTGTCGTATATTGTGCCCTTCACTCTGACTGTAATAACATCTGTTGCTGTTTTTGTCCCACCGCTGGCTAACTGCTTATAGGCTGTAAACACAATCTTGTAAGTCCCATCAGGCATGTTTTTAGGGATGATTACCACAACATCTCTTCCTTCTGCTTTTGTATATCTAGTGTGCCATGTCATCACATCCTGTGGCGGATTGGTTAGAGGTATATCGGGCACTAAAGTAGTCACATTGGAAGAAGTAAATTCATTTTTCGGGTACCACATTTTTGCTTCTACACGGTAGGCCTTTCCTTCAGTTCGGGCATAGAGAATCATCGCTTCTCCTGCTTTGTATGTAGTTTTGTTTGAACTTCCAATAACAATAAGCTTTCCTTGAACTTGTACTGTAACTGTATAAGGATCCGACCACATCGGTGTGAGATTTGGATTTCTACCTGTTGGGTCATCCAGTACCCTTAACTGTATTTTGTATGTTCCGTCATCCCCAAGTCCCATTTCCTCAAAAGTAGGCTTCCATTGATTTATCGTTACCCATGTTCCATCAGGCTTCTGCACTTTCCACACCCTTGCCACAATTGGATCACCGTCAGGGTCATAGCTCTGGTCTGTTATTGTAAAAGGCTCATCAGCTACTACTGGATTCGGACTGATTGTAAATTTTGCTACAGGTTTATTATTTTCAGGTATTATCGTTACTGTCTGAGTATATGGCTCTGACCAGCGTGGTGTCCCAACACGAGGATTATCCCTAACCTTAAGCTCTATTGTATATGTTCCAATTCCTAATGAAGGTATATTGGTAGGTACAGTGCTGCCGTAGTTTATCCATGTCCCATCCGGCTTCTGCACTCTCCACTGCCGTTCTGCAATGGCATCTCCATTAGGGTCATAGCTTTGATCAACTATTGTGATTGTCTTGTTTACAACCTGAACAACAGGATTTACAGTAAACTGTGCAACAGGCGGTAAATTTATATTCTGCGTCGTTATTGTCTGTACTTTTGGCTCACTCCATGCTCCTTCTAAATCCTGGACTCTAAGATATATTAAATAAGTTTTTCCTACAGGGAATGTCCCTGACATTTTTCCATTATGCCATGCTATTTCATTTACTTCTTTCCACTTCCACTCCCATGCCTGTATACCTTTGTTAGGCAGTGACATATGGTCTAGGTCATAGCTTTGGTCTGTAATTGAGATAATGTAGTTTGAGCCGCTTGGGGTCATTGTTACAGCGAACTGGGCAATAGGCCTTCTGTGAACATAGATGTACATGGTGCTTAAAGGCTTATAGCTCCACAACCTATAATTATCAAATCTATCATCATCTTTAGGATTATCTCTTGCCTGATATTCCACTTCATATTTTCCAACCTTATCAAAGACAGTTACAGGAGAACTCAGGTACTGTCCGTTAAAGCTCGCAAGACCTAAGCTGTTTTCAAAGTAGTTTGGGTCGTGAAGGTACATCCATCTCTCCTCATACTTCGGGTCGTTTTCTGGGTCGTTGTAGTAAGTTTTTATCTCAATTGATTCGCCCAGTACAACATATTTTTCAATTATCCTTTGCTGGTTTTCTAAGTCTTTTGCAATATACTCTGCAATAGCAGTCAGTTGGTTGCTTATACTGTTATCAATAACTTTAAATCCACCATTAGTGATTAAGCTTATAAGCCCATCTGCTTGTGATGCAGGAAATGTTGTCTGCCCTGCAATTACTAATTTTGAAGATAATTGATTTATTGCATTTGCAAACTTTGTTTTTGCATTATTATCGTTGTAATCCAAGAAAGATAGGTCATTAAAAACTAGTACATATTTTCCAGCATTTAAATTATTAAAAACAACATTTAAGAGGCTATCTCCAAGCATATCAAGTTTTGCTTCTGTCGGTCTTTCTATACCTAAGAGTGTAGTAATACTTCTCTGTTGATTGGATGCAACACTCTGGGAGTGCCACCACAAACTTATTGCCGTATCACCCGTCTGATAAGTTTGTCCAACATAATAACTGCTGCTGAAATGTGCTCTGCCGTCATCGTAAGGAAAATAAGTATAGTTACTACTCCTCCATGTTTCCATTCGCCAGTCTGTAGGAGGAGTAATTACTGGATTATCCTTCAATATCCCTACTGCTCTAACCTGATATGTGTCATTGTAAATCTCAAATCCCTTATTCGTTACTTTTATTGGAGAACCATCATTACCTGCTACGCAAGTATCATAGTACACCTTAAATCCTATGTTCTTTTGTACAGTAGTTTTATTCGTCGCAACAAAATTTATGAGCACATATTTATCGTCATAGATTGTGTATATTACCTTTATTTCTACTCCATTTATTGTACCGTAATTAACTACTATTTTGCCATTTTCTGTAGTAATTGACGTGGGTGTGTAATTATACAGGTCATACAAATTCCCATCAATTTTCACTACAAGTGCTGACGTAGTTGATACGTCTCCTCCATAAAGCAAGTACTTATTATCATCCGTAGTAATACCAGGGAACCCTTCCACAGTAGTAATTCCGAATCTTCCTGCAGTATCTACAGTAGCCTTAATTACATAGCTTGAAACGGTATACCTGCTGCCATCAAAACTCGTATTTCCTCCATAAGTTCCTGTCCCAAAGTCACTGTCTATCACTTTTGCATCAATTTTTTTGCTGTTTAAAAGAGGTATCAGCAAATTATTTATTCCATCCTCCAGCTGTTTTACCCTTGCATCATAATTGTTCAGTTTACCAACCCTTATAACCAACTCTGCTTTTTTCTTTTCATACATTTCAAAATCCACAACAGGCTGTAAGTTTATCACTTCACATATTTTATCCTTCATCGGCTTATTTGAAGTATCGCTGGTTTTATAATCTGACGGAGATATAAACTCAGGTATGGTTTCTTCTCCAAAATCTTCTTTAACTGAAAGTTCAAATAAATACTTTCCTACATCTTTTGCATACAGTACTGGGTGAGTATTATTGCCACTGTCCAAAGTTATCCACTGCTCATCATCAAAACTGCCGTTGTTGTTGCTGTCATACTTATATTTCCATATTCTCTGCACTATTTTATCACCATCTGGAGAATAGGAAGCATCTATAAGATCTATTTTGGCCATATTGCCGTTTGAAGGGTCCCTCAAAGCAGTGGTCATTACAAAGAAATCTGCAACAGGAGGTAAATCTTCTACAACAGTCAAAGTCCTTTCATACCAGTCAGAATAATTTCCTGCACTATTTTTTACCCTTACTCTTACTCTATAGTCTCCTGCTTTCTTAAAAAGAACCGTTCTTGTTTTCATATCTGTAGAAGGCACTATCTTTATGTCATCCTGTGTCAAGCCGCTGCTTGCAGGTGTTATCTCCCACTCTGTTGCATCCCATACCATTGGATACTTCGGCGATGTATAGCTGCCTGACGCATCTAACACTACTTTTCTGTTTTCTTTCAACGCACCGGTGTAGTCAAAAAATGCTTTAGGTACTGCAGGTTTAACTTCTATAGTTTTTTGTGCCGTATCTGTTAAGCCGTCGTTATCTGTTACCGTCAGCCTCACTGTGTATGTTCCTACCTTGTCAAAAAATACTGTACCGCTTTCACCTGAAAGAGTACCTACTACGCCGCTTGAAGGAATAATGCTCCAGCTGTAGTTGACAATAGTCCCATCGGGGTCATAGCTTCCAGAGCTTATATACACATCATCACCCTGAATTACTTCTGAAGGAGCATTTATCACTGCAACAGGAGGTACAGGCTCTGGTGCTGGAGGTGGTGTAGGCTCCGGAGTAGGTACATCTTCATACTGCCCAATCACTTTTGTAATCTCTGTTTCCGCTGATTTGTTTATACTTTGGTCATAAACACGCACTTTTGCCCACACTTTATCTCCAGGTTTTGCATTAGCTATTAACTTTGTATATTTCGCCTGCGAAAGAGAACTTAAATCTTTTACTGCTGTACCATCAGAACCTAATAAATCTGTTCCGTTTACCTGAAGCCAGAATCTTGCTGAATAAGGACCTGTTCCGCTTGACACAGAAGATGTCGCATCTATAGTAGCATTTACATCTCCTGCTGTTCCTGCTTTGAGAGACGGTGGATCTAAGATAAGATTTATTTTTGCCTGTATATTGCCGGGAGGAGGTGGTGGTGTAGGTGTAGCACTTACTGTGAAGGTGTAGTCCTTCCTTGTAAGCCTGTCTACTGCATCTTTCACATATAGAGTTATAGTATGCTGTCCTGCGGAGAATTTCCTTGTAATTACATCAGTAAAACCCTGCTGATTTATTAAAGTTTTAGCACTAATTACTCTTTCACCATCTATATCCACTGTATATACAATTTTATCTTGAAGCCCTAAGGCACTTTTTAAATCGGTGTTCCAAAAATTAAAGAATGACGTTCCTGAAACTGTAATTTTTACGTTATCACTTTCCCTTGGATTTGTAGGTGAAATAGATATATTTGCAGAAGGAGGCCTTGTTGTTGAAACATATACTTCTCCCTTACCGGCTTTTCCATCCAATACTCTATATCCTGTTACATGGGCACCGCAGAGCTCTGTGAGATAACGTATATACACTCTGTTTGAACCTGATATGCTCAATCTAATTTGATTTAGGTACGTATTCACAAAGGTAGGGTTACCGCCAAGTACATTTATCCATTGAGAAACAGTGCTGTATTTAATAAAATTGTACTGCTCTGCATTACCACGTGTATAAATATGTTTTATTACCTTGTCATACCCCGCAAGTGTACCATTGACCAGTACACTCCATTTGCCGGAATAAAGCTTCTTGTCGTTAGACTTTTTAGGAATTGGGTTAGGAACTGGTGAGCGATCGTTAATTGTCACAGGAGTATCAATAGCTAAATTCAAATCCCCTGAATCATCAATTACTGCCGCATAAGCATTTTCTAATTTAGGGATGTATACTAATCCAGCTAGAAATGTAATAAGAACAGCTACAGAGACAATTCTTTTAAACAAAAGCACCAACTCCTTTCAGAAATTTTTAGAAAAAGAAAAGAAGCTTCAGACTCGGCTGAAGCCTCTTTATATACTCGGTGGTGTAGTGTATTTTGCTCTCCAAATCATTATTGTTCCATCATTTAGGTATTCTACTGCATGGTCTAAATTTTCAGCAACAAACCTTAAAGGAAGCATTGTGTATCCATTTTTCACATATACTTTTCTTGGCATTTTAACTACTCTGCCGTCTACCAGTGCAGTGTCAGACCCTATTTTCAGCACCACAGTTTTTCCCTTATCTTTTATGGTTATCTGCTGGGTTTTAGCATTGTAATCAACAGCTGCTCCTAATTCTTCCATAACACCGCGGAGTGGTATCATTGCAACACCACTGTCTGATATGACTTTTGTGGGAAGTTTTTTCTTGTATTCTTTCAGTTCATATCTTACAGTAATATCGTCCTTACCTATCCATACGTCAACACCATCCCAATTGTAAATGCACTCCATAGTATATCCATTCCATTTAGGATCGATTAAATACTTATTATATGCAGGGTCCTTTAAACCTTCCCATCTGTCATAGAAGTACTGAAGTAATATATCTCTATATTTTGTCTCTTGCCACGGAGTCCCGTTAATACTGACTAGGTTTATTGTGACAAGCCCTTTCCAAAAATCGTATTTTAGCGTATCAGGATGATTATAACGGATTTCTCCATATAATTCTTTGTAACTTTCTCTTAATGTAGTAATGTCTCTTAATGCTGCAGCACTTCGTCCTTCTTTATAGTAATAATCTAAATCATTTTTATAAAACGAGCCATCAACAATAATTAACCTATCTGTATTCTTAAGCTTATCATTGTAAGCTATTTCTTTTTCTTTTCCGGGCATGATGTAGTACCAACCTAATTTATCATGCCCATTTTCATCAGGTGATACTGCTTTTATCCATCCTTTATCTATCCACTCTTGATAGGGGAGCTGTTCTTCTTGACCTCCAGTTTGCGCAAAAGCAGGAATGGATAAAAAGATTAATAAGATAGCGATTATCATTGAAATTATCTTTCTCATAAGGATACTCCTTTCTGTTTAAATTTTTAAATAACTTTCCTTAAAATCTCTTCAATAAATTTATCGGTACTCTTTCCTTCCCTTCTAGCTTTATCTTCCAGCAGGCTGTAAAGTTCTTTAGAAATTTTCACAGCATTTTCTTCTTCATCTTTTTTTATTTCTTTTAATCTGCGTAAAAGCCTCATCTTTTCTCTAGGAGTTAGAGCTTCCTTATTTTTCTCAAGAAGTTTTTCCATATTCTCTGGATCCTTTAAAAGCATTATCATGTTGCTCAAAGACTTTTCAGGCAGAGCTCCAGTTTCATACCTTGCAATAGAAGCTTCGCCTATGCCCAAAAGCTTGGCAAAAGCCCTCTGACTTAATCTATAACTTTCTCTAATGTTTCTTATCTCATCAGGTGAGAGTATGCCATGCTTTTTCCGATATATATCATAAACCCTTTGTATATTCTCTTCTTCCAGCTCCTCATCAAACAGCTCCTCACCGCAAACACTGCACACCCTTATCTTTGCCAATGCCTTTATTTCATCTCCTCTAACAGTTGATATTTCTTCTTTTTCAATCACTTTCGTTTCTTGCTCTTTACCGCAAACAGGACAAAACTTCTTCACACTTTTCACCTCCTCAACTTGTACGGATAAACTAACGGCTGTTCTGTTCTGTGGAAAGAAAGGCATACCAAGCATTCTTTTTCTCCTCTTCTTTCAATTTTGAGCTTTATGTAAAAGTCTGTTCCTTCAATATCATACCCAAATTCCCATATAAAACCCTCTCTATTAGTGCCTACATCCACACTAGGACCTCTATAATAATTTTTGTAAGTCAAATCCATAATAATCTCTTTAACATGCTTAATTGTCAGGCCAGCTTCTTTAATTGAATCCATATTCTTCTTTCGAGGAACAAAATCAAAAGCACCTGATTTCATCAATTCTTTAACATTATTGAGGAATTTTTTAATTTCCTCAATATCAGTCATAGCATATACTCCTTTCACTTAATATTTTATCACATTTCAAATAATTTTGCAATCATTTGATAGTATTTTTTATAAAATTCTGTGATTATTAAAGGAACCCACCTTATAAGGAGTATTTTTGCGTTCAAGAAGCTGCACTCACACTCACTGCCAGCACCTCCTTCACAGACTTTCTCATTTTTGATTGTTGTTTGCCCCCGGCAGTTAAAAGCAAAACAGCCTGCGAGCCGAAGGTCAAGGGGTCGGGGAGGGATACCGGACCGAGCGTAAGCGAGGGAGGATATGCTCACCGACCGAAGGCCTGCCCCTTGACCGTAAGGCGAGCAGGCGTATAATCTTCTCTGCGGGGGCAAACAAAAAAAGCACGTCTGCGAAAGCAGAGGTGCTCTCTTAACCAGATTTTTGATTTGAGCGAAGCGAAAACGAAAAATCTGGTTCAACTTCAATTAATTCCAAGTATCTTAGCAAAAATACATATTAAGTAAAAATACCTTAAAGAAAATTTACTCTATAAAATTTTTTAAGACTCAATATACACAAAAGATTGCGGAACAAAGCTTATTCCCAAATCCGTTAGTTTAATTGGTTTAAGATATTTTTTTACGTTTCCAAGCCGATAGGCAACAGCCTTTTCTTTATTTTTGTAATAGTCATCAAAAAGTTTTTTATCAATACCTGCATAATCTTTGGTTTTTTCCCATACTGCGGAAGGAGTATCTTCAATAACATCTAGTATTTCCGCTTCTCCAACAACTTTCATAACTGGTGCAGTACAATAAATTAATATTTTATTTACATCTTTTCTAGCAAACTTTATTTTTCTGTATTCAAAGCGTTTGGTACCCTTAAAAATACTTTCCACATATTCAGGTCTTATTGATAATAATATTTGAGACATCCTTACCACCCATTTCTAAGATTGATATAAACTGTTCTCGTGAAAGTACAATATTGTATGGATAATCATTGAATAGACCCTTTTCATTTAATTCTTTAAAAGTTACATTTTTCCCTTTTCCAAAAAAACCGTTATAAACCATTTCTATTAAAACTATATTTTTCTTCTCATAAAAAAACTGCTCCAATTCCTCAGGAGAATAAACAGTTTTATTCCCTGCTAGTTTTATAAATTTATCTAAATCAATGTTAGGAATGTTATCGCTTTTAATAATGGTCAAATTAGTTAAAGTGCAAAAAGAAGTAGCAGCAGACTTATACTGTTTATTTTTTTCTGCCTTTGTATCAATCCTATAGATTATAACAGGTTCACCCACTTTATGGTGTAAATTTGAAGTAGGGAATCCTATAAATACTTTCGTAATTCCATTCGCTGCAGCTTTTTCCTCTACTTCTTGTTTAGTATTATAGAGTTCAGAATACGGAAAAAGTGTATCATGGTAATAATCATAAATAGGTATATATCCGGCTTTTTCAAAATACGGATTTAAAAACGGAAACGCCTTAAAAGGGTCACTGTAATATATCTTTTTCTTGCTCTTTAAATAGATATTTTCTCCTCTCTTATTTTTACCCATATATGTAAAACCAAATTTTTCAATTAATTCAATCAATAGAGTATGTTTAGGAAATACTGTTAAGTATATCTCTTCTGCTTTAGATTCCTGCCATCTCCAAAGCGCTACACCTATAGCACCTTCTCCAAGCCTTTGTCCTTGGATTCTCTCATCTAACTTAAGAGTTCCTATTTTTATTCTCTTTTTGCTGGGTAAAATCTGATCAATAAGTTCAATAGGCTCTTTTTCTTCTTTCAAATAAAGAAACGCACTAAGGCCTTTTTCGTCCTCACATACAAGAGCACTTTCTCCATTTTTACTTTTCTTCATAAACCACTGAGGGAATTCTGGATAATCTTGCTTGAGAGAATTAAAAAAAGGATCATTAATATCGCAGTTTTCAAACTTAGTCCATTTAAACTTCCCTCCCATACAATAACCCCCTAATACTTCTCTATAAATGTTAAAACCTAACCACTTTCTAGTATATATTTCTACATAAAGCAAAGAAATCCTTTATTATTTTTCAAAAATTTTGCTTTTAAATTAAAGAACAATACACTTTAATTTAAAAAACCCCAAACAAAATTCTCTTTTTTCTTCTGCTTGGCAGTACAGGAGCAAGCAGTTTTAAAAAAACAGAATCATTTTCTTCAGCAAAAGGATTTGGACAGTAAGATAAAGCTGTTCCTTTAATTCCCGCATAAAAAGAAATTTCCTCAACATTATTCTGTGATGCTAAAGGAAAAATAATATCAAAGTCTCCGTCGATCCTCTCAATAACCTCATGCCATCTCCACTTTGCAGCAGAAGCCACAACAAAAGCTATATCTGCTCCGTACATTTCTCTTCTTCTTGGTGAATTCAAAACTCCAAGGTCTCTAACAACATATTCATACTGTCCTTCTTTAATTTTTTTAAGAAGCATGTCATAATTCCAATTACCATTATCTCCGCTTTTATCTACTGGAAAAATATCTATTCCATGAACAGTATAAGAACCTTCTACTTTTCCTTCTTTTGCTTTTAAAACACTGCAAAGAAAAGAAAATACAGGCTTCTGGCTGTCTTCTATAACTGCTGCAGAATGTCCTAAACGTGAAAGAAATGAAGCCACAGAGAGAGCTGTATAAGTACATCCTATACCGTGAGCAGTAGCAGATACCGCTACAGTAACAATGCCAGCAGGCCTTTCTTCTATAATAACCCTTTCCTTTGTCTGTATAGAAGCATTCAAAAGCTGACCCGTATGCCATCTTGCAGCTTGAGCATATGTGGCTGGAGGCGAAAGCAAAATATTTTTAATTATCTCACTCCAATTAGACTCTTTTCCTTCTGCTGCTATGTCATATATGCCCAAGCCAACTATGGAAGAAATTATTTCATCACCCGGTTTTCTGTCAGGTGCAATTACAATTATTCTTGTATTAGGTCTTGCAATTCTGAAACCTTGAAGAGCAGAAACAATTTCTTTACCTGAAAAAACATCGAGGTCTACAATAAGTACATCTGCAGAGACCCGAGAAGCAGAATAAAATATTTCTTTGACACTCTCAGAATCTAATTTACCAACATGTTCAAAAACTACATCTCCTGCATCAGCTAAAGCTTTTTTTATCTGCTCAGCCATCTGCTTTGTAGCAATAAGTGAAATAAGCAAAATTACACCTCCTTTCTTAATTAAAAAAGTCAAGTGGATTTACAGCCTTCCCACCGATTCTTACCTCAAAATGCAAATGAGGGCCTGTGCTCTTTCCTGTAGAGCCTACATATCCAATCACATCACCAGCTCTTACAACCTGCCTCTGCTTTACTACTATGGAAGATAAGTGAGCATATCTTGTCTCTAAACTGCTGCTGTGCCATATAAAAACCACTAAGCCGTAGCCGTCATTCCATCCTGCATAGACTACTTCTCCGTCTAAAGCAGCTCTAACAGGCGTGCCTGCTGGTGCAGCTATATCTACACCTGAGTGAAATCTTTCTACCCCGTATACAGGGTCAATTCTTGGACCAAAGCCCGAGGTAATGGTATACGTCCCCGGTAAAGGCCATTTGAGATTTTTTTCAATAGGGATAAACCCTTCAGGAACAGAGGGAGCATAGTCCAATAGAGCTGAAAAATCAATGCTTAAAAATTCTTTTACCTTTTCCTTTTCTTCTCTAGAAAAGTGTAAAATATTTAAAACTTCATCAAGACTTCTAAGCCTATATATAGGATAAACTTTAACTTCATCGCCCTCTTTTACTTTTACTTCACCTACTTTTTCTATAAACAGCTTTGCAAGCTCTTCAGCTTCTTGAGAATTTGCTTTACTAAAATCCTGTCTGAACCTTACAGCATCTATAGCAACAAGCTGCTTCCAGTCAATCTCTACACCTTCGCTGTAGGGATTTTTAGTACTTTCACTTACTTTTTTTGCAGTACTAATATACATTTGGGCCTGCTCATAACTAACAAGAGGTATTTTCTCAACAGCAGTAATAGGTCCTGCAAAAGCAAGGGTAAGAAATACAACTGGGACTAAAATAAAAAGAAGAGCAAACTTAATAACACTTTCCAAATCATCTGGCAGAAAAGCCAGAAGCACTTTGCCTAAAACATTCATCAGCTTCCGCCTCCGGTAAGATATGAAAGTTCATAAGGTGCTGCCTCAATCTTTATGTGAATTCTTTGAGTACCTGCTACAAAAAGTCCTTCTCCTCTTTTTGCATTTGTCAGAAGGTCGTGCTCTGCCTCAGAAAGGTTCATAAGAGTTGTTATTGCCTCTAAGTCCTTTTCTCCTTGAGCTAAAAGGAGCTTGTAGGTCGGATTATCCAGCAGAGCTTGGCCGTATCTCTGAACTTCTGGTGCTAAAAAGTCTATAACGTTCTGGCTTATGACAACCAAACTTCCATTGTACTTTCTTATTCTCTTTGATGTATCTCTTAAAAATGCAATTGCCTGAGGTGTCTGTGGGTCTACAAGCATCCATGCTTCATCTACAACCAAAACAGTTCTCTCTCTTTTATCCCTTTCAAGTATGTTCCATGCAAAAGAAAGGACATTGAAGTACTGCGCTCTTTTAACTTGGTCTTCAGCATTCTGGAGGTCATGAACATCAAAAACAATAAAATCAGAATCAGCCTCTACGGCAGTTGGTCCTGCCCAAAGGTATGAGTCTGCTCCTTCTGCCGCTCTTTTCAAAAGCACTGAAAGCCTTCCATAAGCTTCGGGATTTTCTTCCGCTTTTTTAACAAGGTATTTATATAATTCCCTCACAGTTGGCCACTTTTCATTTGGAATATCTTTCGGGTCTGTATCCCATGTAATGCCCGCTTCCTTATACACTTCTACTAATGCATCCTCTAAAGCTGCCTTTTCTGTGTCTGTTAAGTCTCTAAGGTATAGGCTGAAGAAAGTTCTTAAAGTCTGTATATGAAGAGCTAGTGGGCTTTGAATGTTGCTGACTTCCTTTTCTTCTTCCTCTTCAATTGATCTTAATCTTACCTGAAGTGGATTTATCTTTCCTTCGCCACCTGTGCAGTTAATCCACACACCTCCTAATTTTCTGCACATATCTTTGTACTCTCTTTCAGGGTCTATGATTATGATTCTGCTTCCCTGCATGTACTCTCTTAAAAGAAGCATCTTAGCAGTGAAGCTTTTTCCTGCGCCGGGCTTTGCAAGAATAGTCCAGTTGGAATTTGTCCTGTCTCCTCCACGCTTCCAGATATCAACTAAAACCAATCCGCCGTCTCTGTCTTTTCCTAAGACAACACCGCTTCCATCGTTTATGCCTGAAGCAGTGAAGGGGAAGGAAGCAGCAGCAGTTTCAGCAGGCATATTCCTCGCTCCTGTTTCTTTAACCTTGTTAGGCAGTGTACAGAAGGGCCCTGCTGCTTTAAGTCCTGCTTCTTGGCGGAATATCAGGACTCTGCCTCTCATACCTGAAGCTGCTAAAGAAGCCTCAACCTGACGTGTTCTTCTGTCAAGCTCCTGCTGGTCGGAAGCTAAAATCATTAAGACGACTGTAACATAAAACACCTGCTGCTGTTCCTGATCTATTTTCCTCATAAGCTCTTCTGCGTCTTTTAAAGCCTGCTCTGTTCTCTGCATGGAAAGGGCATTGCCGCCCATCTCAAGCCTTCCTGCATATTCACCAATAGCCTTATTTAAGCTGTTTATTAAATCTATAGAGTCTGTAGGTTCAAGATGAACTGAGCATATCACTCCAGGCATTCCTGCAGTTCTTGAAAGCCATGCAGCAGAAACTTTAGGAGGATAGCCTGCAATGACCATAATTCTTGCAAGCTGGTCATTGAAAACAATCTGTCTTGCGTTAAACTCTAATGCCTGCGGTGAAATCATATCTACTAAGCCTGTAAGTACACTTGTATTCTCTTTTTTCTTCACATTTCTCACCTCACTTAAGAATACACAGGTGGTAAGTAGGGTCCTGAAAATAAAGGTGCTCTTTCAAATGCCGCCTGTGATGGGTGGCTGAAGCTGAAGAGAAGGTCTATTATGTCTTGGTCCTGCGCCAACTCTACTTTTAGACCTGACTTTTCAAGATTATTAGCAAGCTCATGGGCTTTTGCTTTTAACTCTTCTTTTTCCTTGCCTGAGAGCATAATAAAAAAGCGTCTTTCTACTGCTTCACCGCTTGTGACAATAGAAGCAACGTATTTTAAATACTCCTGAAGTAATCTTTTCTTGGTTATGTTTGTCTCTTCCTTAGATTTTGTTTGAAGGTAGCTGATGTAAGAGTCGAGGTCTACTGGTCTTCCTATAGAAAATATCTGCATGGAATCCTTAAAGCCGTTTAAAGCCTCATAGACTGTCTGTATAATTCTTTTCTTTTCATTTTCACTTTTTAAGCTGATATTTAAAGGCATGACCTTTAAAACACACACGTACCTTCCATCCTTTAAAACCATTAAATCCTCAGCAACATCTCTTACAGGAAGCCACTCCTGCACAGTCTTTCTTTTCTGCTCTTCTATTTTTGCTTTATCTTTTCCTGAAGCTTTCTCTTTCTTAAAGATTCCTATCAATTCGTATACCCTCCCTGCACATAAAGGTATCTCTTTTGTTTCTTACTCCATTTGAGGTAGTATTTGATGAGATTTAACACACTGCTCCCGTCAGGACCGGGGATAACTGCAAAATAGGCAAGACCTGTAAAGATAAACACTACTAGGTATCTAACAGGAGAGTGAGTAAAGAGAGATAAAATCAAATAAACAAAAAAGCCTAGTGAAAGACCTAAAAGTACATAAAAGAGCTCTTTCCAGCCGAAGCCGGAGAAAAACTCAAATCGTGCAGAAATATTTTTAGGTACCTGATACAACTCCACATCATCCTTTCATTATTATCTTGCGCATTATATACATACTTCCTGCTGTCTGTCCTGCATGACCTACCGCTGAGCCAAGTCCAGAATGATACGCAAACTGCTTTAAAACAGACGGAGTTTTAAAAGCTACCCACAGCCAGCCTATAAGCATTAATTTACTCAAAATTTCACTCGTAAAATACATATTTGCAATTGTAGATAAAAATCCTCTAATCATAAATGTCTGTACCGCTTGAGATAGTGACAATACAACTAGCTCTCTCCACCATACAGACCATACACCTTCATCTGGCCGTGTAAGTCCCACTGCCATAATTGGACCTGAAACAGCTATAAAAGCAATTTCAACGGCTCTTATTGCAGTTTGAATTAAAATTAAAATCCATATAACTATTACTGCTAAAAGAATTAGCAGTAAAGCAGTTGACATTTGCGAAATGCCTGAAACTATATTTGAAACAGGATTTTCAAGATTGACAGCAGGTAAAGCAGCTACTTCTTTTGCTAAATCTGCACCAAAAGTATATACCTTTGTAACCAACCACGGCGAAGTTGAAACCATTGCAGCGGCAAAAGCAGTTCTTTTGACAAGTTCTAAGGGCTGTGCTGAGGAATCTCCTGAATTATATAGAATATATGTCTTTAGTGCCTCAGCCGCAACCTTTAAAGCAAGTAATGTTCCTGCTATTATCTGTGCTAATTTAATCCCATTTGTGATATATGGAGTATTGAGTATTTTAAGAGCAACTGCCATTTCATCGCCAAAAAATGAAGTAAACATGCTTACTAAACTTTCAAGCAAATTCTGAAAAAAGTTTGTAACTGCATCTGAAATCATGTTTGTGATAGCACTAAACAAAAAAAATCACCTCCAAAGAGGACGGATTTCAAACCGTCCTCTTATTTAAAATAAGCTAAAACAACTTTAACAAGTGATGCTGCACTCATTCCTATTGCTCCAGCAATTAAAACATTTCTAATAGCTCTGTTATGAGCTGCTGTTACAGAAGGATCTCCATCTCCCATTTGTTTCATCAAAGCATGATATCCTATAGCTGCACCAGAAGCAGCAGGAATGAGATATAAAATCCATGTAAGAGCATCATTTAAAAGTTGAAAAGCACCTGTAACTAATGTTGGCATAAAATCTCCTCCTTATCTTAATTTTGATAATAAATTCTCATTAGTTCTCTCTACATCTTTTTCTTTTATACCTTCACTCTCAACATCAGGTATCCATACAGGAGCATGCACCACCTCCCTTGTAGTTTCTTCTAAAGCAGCAGGAATTAAATCTTTTGCTGCAGGCCATTTAGAAAGGTCAGGTAAAGGAAGCCATGCGGGATTCTGCCTTGCCTGAAGTATCAAGGCTTGCCCTTCAGGCCACCTCAAAACTTCGTCTTGAGTTAATAAAGGCCTTCCCGTGAGTCCCTCTGATGTGCCGTGGCTGTAATCTGTATGCTTAACTTGAGAAGAGTAGCTTTCAGTCCTTATTGTGTACTGTCCTGTTTTTACGCTTATTATCTTCGCTGTTTCTGGATCTGTTGTAAGTATATACACCCATGTGGCGCAGTTTCCTGTGATTGTTTGAGCGAGCTCTTTATACTTTGCTTTAATCATTGAGATATCCTGAACCGCTAGTAAAAACCTCATGTTTCTTCCTGCTGCTACAGTGATTTTCTTATCAAAGTCAGGTATTGGAGGAAGGTTACCAAACTCGTCCAGAATAAAGTTAACCCTTTGAGAAAGTCTTCCTCCGCTTTTGTTTGCAAGGTCAACTAAAGCTTGATAGGCTTGAGAAATATATAGTGCTGCTAATACGTTTCGTGTGCTTCTCTCATCTGGGATAACTATAAAGACAGCTGCTTTTTCTTTTCCTACAGCATCTAAATCATGGTCCTTATTAGATGTAAGGTAAACAACAGCAGGGTCGCTCCAGAGCCTTAACTGTGCTGCTGTTCCTGTGAATATGGAGCTTCTTAATCTATCTTCTGATAAGGCTGCAACTCCATAGGCTGAGGCTGCAGGATGTTCTTTTGGAAGTAAGCGAAAATATTTATCCAGAAGCTCTCCTCCACCTGCACCTAAGTGGTGAAGTATTTCATAAGCACTTCCCAAATGCTTTGCTTCTTTTGGCGCAGAAGAAGCAACAGCAAGAATTAAAGCAGCAGTAAGGCTTTCCTGTGACTGAGGCCATATAGGGTCTACTCCTATGTGAGGCTGCTGGTTTGTTATTATATTTGCTATGTCCCATGCACTCTGACTTGCAGCAGAATAATCACCGGCTTCAAGCTTATCTGCCACCTCTAAAACAGGATTCCACTGGTCTCCTCTGTATGGATTTCGCAAATCTATGAGAATTACCTTATACCCAAGCCTTTTCAAGTACTCTGATGAATATCCGTATAACTCTCCCTTAGGATCAGATACAATCATGCTTTCTCCTGCTTTTGCTAAAGTCCATATTGTAGGAAGTATTATTCTTCTCGACTTACCGCTTCTTGTTGAGCCTATAACTAATAAATGGGTATCTCCTGCGTCAAGCCATGCTTTTCCTGCAGCAGGATTAAAGCCTACAACAAAGCCCCCTTTCGGGGGATTGTTGTTCAAATTCCACACAGTAAAAGTTTTTGATACTTCCTTTTCTGTTCTCCATCTCGCAGTTCCATATTCTCCTCTTCCTGCGGCTTCTGGAAGTCCTAGCTCATCAGTTTTTCTTCTTTTTCTGGTGTATATAGGGAAGAGCACAGAAATTAAAGCTGCAAAAACAGCAGGCTGTAACCAGAGCCATGGGGTCTTTACATCTTCTCTTTTGAGCAGTAAAAATATTCCCGACAAAGGCTTCTCTTTTACATATGCCTCCCACTTAGGGGGACCTTCTTTTAGGCCGTAATCTTTAGCATAAATGGGTAAGAGAAGTAAAAAAGGTATGAATAAAAAATCAAGTATGAGGATTAAAGTTGCTGCTACAGCTCTAAACCTCACGGCTTTCACCCCTTCTTTCTGCCATTCTTCTTTTTTCCATTTCTTTTTGAGCTGCAATAGTAGATTCTGCTTCTGCTCTTAATCTTTCTCTTTCTAAAGCTCTCCATGCTGAGCGCCATACTGAGTTCGTGAGCCTTGTAGTATCTACCGTTTTTTCTTCCTGCAGTGCTGCTGCGCCTTTTAATACAATCTGAGCTGTTCTCTTCTGTATGTCTTCATATGCCTTTTCTGCTGCTTTTTCTAAAGCTTCGGGATTGGATGTGTAGTGGCTGGCCAGCTCTTTGGCAAGCTCCATATACCTCTCAACAGATTGAGAAAAGCCGGGCTGCTTTAAAAGCCAGTCAGCAATTTCTTTTGCTTTTTCTTTTACTTCTTCAGGCATATAAGCAAAAGCAATGCGCCCTTTTTGAGGCATAATTTTAGACAGCTCTTTAAGCTTTTCTAAAAGCTCCTCTCTTGTAGTTTGGTCAAGAGTAGGGGGGAGACCGGGTTTTTCTCCATTTAATGCTTTTATTTCTATTCTTGCTTTTTTTACCTCCTTCAGCAGCTCTGAAATATCTCTTTTAGCCGTATCCCTTATTAGGTCCCTTACTGCTGATTTTTCTGCTGTGAGTGCCATCCTTTCTTTTGCGTATATTTCACGAATGAATATTTTTCTTATGTCTCTTCTTTCACCCTGTGAGAGCACACCTCTTAGCCGTTTAGGCTCTTTCTCCCACAGAATTACATGCACATGAGGATGACCCTGTACTTGATGAAAAGCAGCAGCCCACCTTAAGTTTGATTCTAAAATACCCATTTTTGCTGCAGCTTCAGGAAGTACTGCTCTTAATACTTTTTCCCATGACTCTCTTGTGGTATATCCAAGCCTTACAGCATCATCTTCCCTTAAAGAGAGTACCATTCTCCAGACAATACCATTATGATTTTTAAGTTCCTTTTGAACTTCTCCCAAGTCAGGCATTTCCTCTTCAGCAGTAAAAAGCCCGTGGCTTCCGGGCCTTTCGTGCATGTATTTTGTGTGCCATTCAGGAGTATCCGGCTCAAGTTCATCTCCTATGCTAAGTTCCCCTCTATCCGCACCCGGCCTTGTAGCAATGTACTGAACATGAGCGCTGTTTCTGGCTTGGTTTTTGGCTGTTGGAGTATAGAAAGCTATTTTCATCACAAAAGGAGAACTCATTCATTATCATCTCTTTCTTTAAGATAAGCAGCTGCTTTAACTCTTGCTTCGTTGTAAATTTCAACAGCATTGTGCTTTCCTAAATCTGCTATGGTCTGAACATTCATGTACATTGCTGTAGCTGCTGCAACAGCTGCTTTGGCCATGAGCTTAGCTAATCTATCTTCTGTAGGTCTTAGCACATCCCGCATGGCTTTGCGGACTGCTTCGGTGACTGCGTCTATGCCGTCTTGTGCAGATTCTTCTTTTAATCCTTTTTCGAGTATCTTCCTCGCAATCAATGACATGGATTCTTTTCTTCTAGAAGACAGGTTGTTTAGGACCTCATAAGTATCTTCTGAAAGATAAACTGTTACTTTTTTCAAAAGCACACCTCCTTTTTTACCTTACTGTTTAAAAGCGTTACTGATAAAATAGGTAATATCAAGATTTTTAAGTGTTTTGCACTGTGCTTTTACTGCTTTGTGTTCTTAAAAGCGGTGTGAAGTGCGTTTCTCTTATTTACAGTATCCAACAGGCTCTGCCTGTTGTGTGTCAGTGTTGTGCGCTGTGCGCCTTATCCTGCATTATAAAAACAAAGCATAAAAGCCCAGCGGGTTTTGAAAAAATAGAAAAACACCCCTGCATACTGCAAAGATGTTTTATTTTTGAGATTTCATATATAATTCCTATGCGGAAGTCTAGTAAATCATCTTCTAACTTCTGGTTGTTATGAGTGTTGTACCAGTATAATCCATCTGTATATACATGGTCAAAAAGCTTCGATACGTCATATTCAGTAGCTTCAATGTATCCTTTTTTAAAATAGAATAAAGCTTCTCCATCTTTATACCTCCCGTAAGTTTACCTAAAGTGAGAGAATGTCCTGCAGGCTCTCAAGAAGAATTTTCTCATCATCGGAGTTTTCAATAACTGGTTCATGTTCCGGGGACTGCAGCGGTGTTTGTGCTTGTATTCCTGACTGCTCCAGCTTTTCTAATATGAATTCAATTTTTGCTATTTTGGCTCCAAAGTCTCTGTAGAAACGTAAGGCATCTTTTATGTATTGACTTTTATCTTCCTTTAATGATTCAAGAAGCTCTTCAATGTCCTTATCTTCTTTGTTTGTGCGGAAGCTGTAGACTTTCAATTTACTTCACTCCCATCTATGTTTACACCTTCAAAAGCAGTTAGAAGAGCAGGGGAGAGAAGGTAAACTGCAAAATTGTATTACAATCTTGATTTTTAACTGCTTAAAGATGTAATATAAAATTAAAAATAAAGCTTTGTAAAAGTAGCTGTTTCAAGGATTTAGTGGTGTAAACATGTGTTTAATCAGAAGTGTAATACAAAGTATAAAAATAAAGCCTTCTTATTTATACAATATAAGGCTTAGAAGGTGTAAACAGTATTTTAAAGTGGTTGTAATACAAATTTAGAAAAGGCATTTTCTAAACGTCCATTTCTTCTAGGTTTGTGTCTGTAAACACATCTTCCTCTGCAGTGCTATCTCTAGCAAAATTTACTTCCTCCACTATGCTTTCCTTAGGAAGTTTTTGCTTAAGTAAGCTTAGGGAAATATCTTTTTCAGGTTCCAGTATGACAATATAGCTTTTATCCTTCTGCTCTATAAGCATGTGCCCGGTAATCTTCAGTTCATCCCACATTTCATAAACTTTCTCTTTCATGCCCTTTTTCTTGGGAAGAGTTATTTTTATCATGTTTTTGCTCCTCCTTTGTTATCATCTATGATTTTAATGACTTTTTCATCTTTATTTTCGCACACTCGTATGATGTACTTTATTTCTCGTCGTGTGAGATATTTCTTTTCTCCTGTGTAGTAGTCAACCATCTGCTTCATTAACTCCCATGCGCCTTTGTAATCAAGGTCTCTTTCTTTTGTCATCCTCTATCCCTCTCTTTTTTCTCTTCCAGTTCAGCTACTTTAAGAAATCCTTTGGCATTGGCAAACTGAGAATTTTTAACCAGCACTGTGTTTTCATACAAGTTTTTTAAGCTGTCAAACAGGCTTACTGCTCCACCTCCTGCTAAAAAAATTGTGTTGAAAAAGTCTAATTTACTTCCCCATACAGCCTTTATTCTGTCTTGTATTACACGGGATATCTCAAGCTTCACCTCATTCAGTTCTTTTTCGAAGTTTAAAACTTTCCCTCTGTAGAATATGCTTTCTTCATTCACAAGCTGAATGAGCTCAGGTATATCAAGCTTAGAGCCGGTCTTTTGAGTAAATAATTTATCAGCAGCATTGCTCAGCTGAGACATGCCTATGTCTAAAGTACCCGAAAGGTCTTCCCTCAGTGACAGCTTCCCATCAACAACAAAAACTATATAATCTGTTGTTCTGTAGCCTATGTCAATAAGCCCTATGTAGCTTCCTTTTATAAGGTACTTCTGCAAATCGTCCATTATGGCGTAGTACACTGCACCTGCAGCTTGAGGAAAAACTGTTACTCTGTCAAACTTGACTATTTTTAAGATGTTGTATCCTTTAAACTCTACAATTGCTTTGAAATTTTTTAGCATTTCTCTAAGCTCGTCTTTTTGATGGATGTACTGCTCTAAAGGAAGTCCTGACACAATGTGTACAGGCTCATTGTCTGAGGGAAATAGAAGTGCTGAAGCGCTGGCTAAAACTGCTTTTGTGTTGGGATGATTTATTTTGTTCTCATCAAAAGCATAGCTTACATTTCGTCCTTCTCTTCTTGCTAGGTCGCCAATGAAATATTCTTCCTGCTCTTCTTTCCCGTTCCTTAAAACTACGTGCATGTTTTCAATGAGGTTATTTAAGTTCTGTCCAAACAGCCCTATTAAATTTCTCTGATAAGCATTTCCAACAAGTGAGGGAAAAAGGACAGTTTTGCCCGCTTCATTTACCCCTTTTACATAACCATACCCTAAGTCAAGCCCTATTTTAAACATTAGCTATCTCCTCCTCATGTATAATCTCAATCATTGTCCTTACAACCATAGGGTCAAATTGACTTCCTGAGTTTCTAAGCAGTTCTTCGATTACAGCCCTTTTATCAAACGCTGCTCTATAGTGCCTTCCTGATATTACAGCGTCAGCTGTGTCACATACAGCTAAAACTCTTGCTAAAAAAGGTATTTCATCTCCTTTTAGCCCGTTAGGGTAGCCTAAGCCGTCTACTCTTTCATGATGAGCTTCAATAACAGCTGTAATTTCTTCAGAAAAGCCTCTTTCTCTAAGCCATTCAGCACCCTTTGAAGGGTGAAGCTTTATTATTCGCCTTTCAAAGGGTGATAGAGCGCCATTTTTTGAAAGGACGTCAAAAGGTATTAAGAGTTTTCCTACATCATGCAGCAGTGCAGATTGAATGAAAATTTCTCTTTTACTTTCAGTAAGAAAAAGAGCTTCTGCTGCTTTTTTACATAACTCAGCCGTTCTTATTTGATGGTCTAAAACATACTTCTGGTAAAACTCTGCATTTTCTTCTTTGATGAGTGTTACAATGTTTCTGTTATTTGTGCATTTTCTACACACACCACAGTTTCCGTCGCAGTAGCCGCCTGCAATTTCAAGCCTATAGTATCCGTCGTAATCTAGTACGAAAAGTGCAAATTCCACCAAGACACCTCCAGAGAGAAATAAAATAAGTATGATACAAATACATAAGGTACAAGGGGTACAGAATATTTTAACCCTTTTCCTTTAATTAGACCGTAAATTAAAGTAGCCACAAGGAGTATAAACATAGGGAATGCCAGTACAGAAAAATCTCTGCCCATGAAAAAAGCTAAAGCGGTTAAAAGCTTAATATCTCCTCCTCCAATACTTCCTTCAAATAAAATTGACGGGATGAGAAGAAGTATAAAAACTAACGCTGCCATTAAAATGCTTTCTTTAAAACTTGTGCAGGTAAATAAGGAATAAATAAAAAGGGCAAGCACCGCAAAGTCCGGAACTTCCCTCTTCTTTAAGTCTGTATAGCTCAGATAAGAAAGAATCATTACAATCGGTATATGTTTTATCTCATTCACCTCCACTACAACAATATCTCAAGCGACTTTATACAAATTTCTTTAAAGCTTCTTTCAGCTCTTTAAGCGCCTGCTCATGAATTTGCTTATCTTTTTCGGTTTTATCAACATTTTCTAAAAGGTACTCCAGCATTTCGATGTAGTGCTCAATCTCTTCTCTTGTTTCTGGAACTACTATCCTAAGCATTTTATCACCACTTACTTTTTGAAGTAATCAATTAGTATTCTTTAGTAGCCTATCAGAAACAAACTTCCCTTGGTCTCATATTCCCTTATAGTAATTGCCTGCTCCGGCGTAACAATTAAAGTCACAGCTGCAGGAATTAAAGACTCCTTATCATACTGATTGTTCTTATCGGCCTTTCTGACGTCTTCTCCTGATTTATTTACAACGTCATATATTTGAACCTTTTCAGCTACTATTTTAGAAGCACCATCTTTAGCTTCATCATTTGGCACCCATCCTATATCTACAACATCACCCGGCTTGATTTTTCCTGCAAGAGATGATGTTAAATTTACACCTATTGTCACCCTTCTCATATCTTCCTTCAAGACAGGTATTTTCTCCTGTGAAACCATGCTCTTTAGCACATATGACCCTGCAGCAATATCTACTTTTGCATAACCGGTAACTTTATTATTTGCCAAATACATTTCTTTTACATAAGCTGATTGAGGTATAACTTTTATTCCCAACTTTGTATCTATTTTTTCTCCTGCTTTAATATCAGAAACTGCAGCAATTACTTGAATTTTTTTATCACTTTCTGCCATGCTTTTAAAATATTGATATTGAAAGAACGATAAACCTCCTGCAAGGATTAAACTTAACGCTATAAGTATCGCTTTTTTCTTCACAAACATCTATCATTCCTCCTGCAAGTTATAGAAATTATCAACATCACGGTGAATAACAATATTAACATATTTCCCAAACAAGCCTGTTAGAGCCGGTCTTTTAGCCTTAAAACTTATAACAACATGAATAGATGTGTTTTTTATAAACGTTCCTCTGGGACAGAATGTGGGGTAGCCGCCGGGGTTGTAAACTATAAACTCGTCAACGTGCACCGGCCCTGCTGAAACACTTCCCGGCAGTGGATTCATATTCTCATCAAGCTTCATGTTCTTCTTAAGGTACTCATAAAAAGTATCCCTTGCAGCATTAGGGTCAAGAACATATTCTCCATACGCTATGTCAACAGGATTTGCACTTTTAAGAGCTGCCAGTGCTGCTGCAACAACAGCATCATCAGCACTGCTCTTAATTGTATACAATAACCTACTTTCTATCAGAAACATGCTGAATGTCATAAAAGGAATAAGAAAAAGCAGCGCAAGAAATATAGAGCTTATGCCTTTTCTATCTCTCATACTTTTTACTGACGGATGAAATAGGCCCATAAACCATTTGAGTATTTTCATCAACTCTTTTTATACCTCCAAGCGTAATAGTGTACCTCCTCATAACAGTATCCATCGCTATCCTTATTTTCACTTCCTCCCCATAAGGAACAGAGTAGGGGGTGTAATCTATATGCACCTTATTAAGGTCTATCCCTTTTGACTGGAGGAAAGCCTCAAGATTGTACAGCCCATCAGAAGTTAATCCCCCTTCAATTTCCATCCTTAAGACCGCTTCCCTTGCAGCCTGGCGCAGGACGTCGTACCTTGTTAGGTCCGTGAGCATATTCACCGTGTTCGCTATCGTCAGTATAAGAAAAGGAAGCACAAGCACGAAAGCGACTATTTCGGCGCTTCCCTTTTTCCAGAAGCTTTTATTCAGCATAATTTTGTGGGGACGGTTTTTACCCGCCCCCTCTTTGCACCTCCTTACTGTCCGTTCAATACCTGCTGCATCTGGCTGTTGAGGTTTGAAATTCCGGTGCTGGTGGTCTGACCGAGATTCCTGATATAGGGAGCGGCGGCAAGGATGATGAACAGGAGTATCAGCGCTATTGCGACAATTTCGTTACCTCTAGTGTTGCACAAAGCTTTCTTAACGTACTCTTTAACCTTTCTAATCAGATTAAGCATTTAAATCTACCTCCTTAAAAAAGTAATCGTAGTCCTCCCTGAATATTTGTGAAATAAGGATACATATACAGCGTCACGATGGACGCCATTAAAAAGAAAGTGGCCGCGAGGACCTTGTATTCCATTGCCTTGTCCTGTCGGGCTATCTTAGCCGCTGCGGTGTTGAAGAGCGAAGACGAAAGTACAGAGAGGATCTCCAGCGTCCTCCCAGTCCTTTCCCCTTGGAGCAGCGCCATGGCTAATATGTTGGCTTCCGGAAGATTAACTTCGTTACAAAACCTCTTCAGGCATCCCTCCTTTTCTCTGGTCATAATGTACTCTGCAGCAAGCTTCGTTAATGCATTTCTCACCTCCTTTGCTTGGGCTGACTGAGCTGTAATTAAAAATATATCCTCAAGCGGCACATCAGCCGCTGCTCCCAGCTCAAACAAATCCACTATTTCAGGCATTTCTCTTCTGAACTTCTCCTGCCTGTCTTTTTTTACAGAAGAAATGTATATGTCAAGGCCAAAAAATCCAAGCATGACCAGTAAAACAGCCTGAATTCCGCTCATTCCTGTCAAATAAGCGTAAGCAATTGAAAATAAAAAAAGCCCTGCACGAGCAAGGATATATGTTTCAGCAGTAAGCCCTAAGGGATTTCCTGCAGCTTTAAGCTTATCATTTATTTTTTGCAGTATATCTTTTCTTACTGTTTTACCCACGATTTTTGAAATCTCATCAGCAGGTTTTATGCGGTAAATTCTTTTTTTAAGCGAGTAAATCTCATACTCCTTTATCAAGCTGTATATCAAGAAAGCCAGTACTGGTGTAAGAAAAACACTGTAAATAATTGCAATCCCTCCCTTTTACGAAGAAGAATTAATGTTTTTAATCATGTAAAGCCCAAATACGATTGACACAGCGTTTGAAATTGCTATAGCTTGACCTGTTATGGTATTTTTTACAATGTACACAATGTCCGGGTCAGCAGAAATATTCATCATCAGAAGAAGATTTATTACTATCATCACGAGTATAACCATGCTTCCCACTGAAGCGTTAGCTGCTTTAATAGACTCAAGGGAAAAAATTTTTTCACCCTGCTCTCTTAGCTTTGTGAGAGCCTTATTAAAATTTCCCCCGTATTTTGCATTCATCTTAGCAAAATTTATAAACTTCCTGAACTCTTTGTTTCCTGCTTCAGCAGCCATATTTTCAAGACATTCATCAACACTCATTTGAGTCTTTTCATACAAAAAGACGTTTCTTTTAATTATTGACCTCAAAGGTTCAGAAATATAAGGTGTTGTTGATTTTAAGGCATTGATAATATTACCCTCAATGTTGTAAAACCCCATAAATGTTGTCAAAAAAGACAAATACGCTTTTTTAATTTTCTTAGCATTTACGGACGACATAAGCATCATAGCAGCATAGGGGACATACACAATTGAAGAAGCATAAAACAAAGCTGCAAAACCTAGCCTGCGAAAAAGATAAATGCCTGCTGCAAAGAGCAGTGCACTGACAATCATCATATTTTTTGCATCAAGAAAGGGGAGCTTACTTTTAATACCTGACCTTGCTAAAATCACATCTATGCTTTTTAAAAGTTTAGACCCTTTTTCTGACAAAACTCCCGTCTTTTTAAACTGCCATTTAGATATGCGCTTTTTAAACTTTAGACGCTCAACGCCTAATGCTGCAGTATATATAACTAAAGCCAGAAGAGCAGACTCTAAAAAAGTTAAATAAATCAACCAACACCTCCTCCCCTCAAATCCAGTATTTCTTTTACTTTGTAGTCCTCCATAAAAACAATCAAATCCAATGAGGCAAAAAGCATTTCCCTTAAATCATCCACCGGCACATCAGTACCTGAGCGCTTCATGAGAAGAATTAATCTGTTTAAAACTTCTCCTGCAGAGTTTGCATGGACTGTTGCCATGCTTCCGCGGTGGCCCGTATACACGGCATTGAAAAAGTCCATGGCTTCTCTGTCTTTTATCTCACCTATAAAAATCCTGTCCATACTCATAAGAAGTCCTATCTTTGTGAGCTCAAACAAAGTATAATCTTTTACTTCAGGATTGTCAGAAATCCTTACAAGCTTGCAGATAATATCAGGGTGCTTCGGTTTAATTTCAAACGTCTCCTGAATCAAAAGGCCTCTTTCCTCATGCGGAATGAGGTCAATCAAAGCTCCTAAAAGAGTCGTTTTTCCACTTCCACCCTTACCGGCTATGACAATGGTTTTTCTGTCTATCACTGCCTTTTTAAAAAATTCTTTCTGCTCATCAGAAAGCATTCCTTTTACAACAAGCTCCTCCAGTGTAAAGCTTGTGGTAGGCTTTCTGATTGAAATAGAAGGGGAGAGAACATTAATCGGCTTTAGTGATATGACAATTCTTAGGTTTCTTTTTCTGTCAGTAAGTACAGCTTCAGCATTGGAGTTCTCATCCAGCTTTCCTCCGCACATTGCAGCTATTCTGTAGCAGTATCTTGTTAGTTTTTCTTCACTCCCAAAATCCACTGGCACTCGAAATTTTTTGCCAAACTTTTTGATATAGACAACGTTGAAGGAATTTACGAGTACATCCGATACTTCTGGGTCTTCAATGTACGGCTGTAATGGCCCATAACCAAAAAGCACATCAAACACTCTTTGTGTAAATTCCTCAACACTGCCTTTGTACAGCTTTTTATCAATCACCAGCTCTCTTATTTTGTTTTCTAGTAGTATCCGTGGCTGTATCCCACTTTCCACTCCTGCAACAAGATCTGGATGCTCCTCGACAATTTTAGCAACAATCTCATCAACAGCTGTATTTACACTAGAGTCTATCTCTTTTCTGTTCTGATAACTAATTTCTTCTGGAACAAAAGGATTAATTAACGCCAAAGCTTTTCGCCTCCTCAGCTCTTTTGATGTCAATTGTTTTCTCTGTGTCTTTTTTAAATAAAAATTCTATTATTTTGCCGACATCTCTAAGTATGTTTTTCTGGCCATATCTTACACTAAAGGTTTCAATTTCAAGGATTTTTTCAGCAGTAGAAGTGTCTATTTCTTCTTTACCGACAGCGTTTAATATTGCCTTAAATTTTTCTTTTTCAACACCCCATCTATTTGAGACAAAATCAATCATTTGTGCTGTATCCTCAATGTTCCAAACAGTAGGCGCTGTAACGGCAAAAATAACATCGCTGTTTTTTAGCGCAGTATAGGTAGAAGAGAAAAATATCCCTGCACTTGTATCAATAACAACATACTCAAATTCATTTTTCAGTACTTCAAGCACGGCAGAGAAGTGCTTTTCCTCAAACTTTGTAAAATCATTTATCCCAAAGCCTGTTAAAATCCATATACCCTGTTTTTTCTGTAAATGCTCATTAACTGCGTCTGCTATACTACTTCCATTCTCCACTGCCTCGTATATATTCGATTTGTCACGAAGTTCAATCCCAAAATACTTGTGAACGTGCGGTGTAACCTCCTTAAAATCAGCCACAACTATGTCTTTTTTGTACTTTTTTAAAGCTAAAGCAAATGCAGCAGCTAATGTTGTTTTTCCGGTACTTCCTCTTGCACTCCAGAAAGATATTATCTTGCTGTTCAATACTATCACCTCCAACTTTGTACTATATTGCGTCTCTCCTTCTCATGAAGAGTCATCAAATAAAGTCTCTTCATCCATTTCCAAAAGCTCTTTATTTGAGAAAAACTCCTTTCTGCTGTATTCAAGAAGCCTTCTCTCAAGTTCTTCTACGTCGTAAGTCCTCTGGGTATAGCTGTTGAAGTAGTTTCTAGGAGGAGTGAATTCTTTCTTCAATTTTTGTTCCTGCTCAAAAGGCTGTGTGTCCCAGTTTTCTCTGAGGGCAGAAATAATAAAACCCTCTGGATTATCAATTTTCCCTCGTAGCATTGCTTTCTCTAAATAAGCTACAGCGTTCATTACTTTTTCAGCGGAATATTCTTCTAGAAGAGCGGCAAAAAAGGAGACTTTATCTCTCCCTGTAATTTTTTTGTACTGTTCATTTATTTCAACAACAACCCCAGCCGAAGGCTGGGAATTTGTTCCGCCGTTAGGCGGGTTGTTGTTTATATATTCTTCTGTTTCATATTCTTCTGTTTCTTTATTATTCTGTTTGTAGGGGTGTTGTTTTTTCACCCTCCAGGGTGAAATTTTTTCACCCCCGAGGGTGAAAATTTTTCCCCCTCCCTGTGCAAAATTTTCACCCTCCCTTTCTTTATAATCTTCTTCACCAGTTTCTAATATGTCTTCTTCAAACGGATTTGTCTCTGGTTCTTCTTTTGAAGAGAGAATTTTTATAATTCTTTCGAAAAGGCCTGTAAAGTCGTAATAATTTGTCGTTTGCCTTCCCTGTTCATCTGTCCTGTTTATAATGCGAAGATAGCCTTTTTCTATAAGAGAATTTTTGTAATTGTGTAAAGTACGCACAGAAACTCCTGTATAGTCGGCCATCTTCTTAAGAGAAGGTTTAGGCAGTTCTGTCGTCCATTTAAACCGAAGTATCTGAGCTATAAACCAGCATTCTCCGACAGACAGGCCTAGTTCTTTTTGAAAAGAAAAAACAGCATCTGGGATGCTGGCAATTCCACTTCTGACAATAACCTCACCAAATCTAGCAGTAAAATTAGAGGAAAGCATAACATTAACCTCCTTATGACTGAAAAATTCCTGATAGGTTCCCGAAGGGGTTCTATCAGGAATTTTTCAGGGAATGTTCCATTAAATGAGATACATGTTCAATTTTTTAGTGTACCTCTCGATAATATAGTTATAAAACTAAGTGGGGTGTTTGTAGTGAAAAAATTACATAATAAACTTAAAGAAGCACTAAAAATATACCAAGAAGCCAAACTTTCATATTCGGAGGTTATTTTTTTCCCTGAGAAAATTTATAAAAGATTTTATGTAACATATTACATTTCTGTCGGTGTATTTGCATTTTCTTCCATTCAAATTGTAAATGCTTATTCTATTCATAGAAAGTTTGGAAGCTTAGAAGTACTATTTTTAATCTTAACCATACTTTATTTAGTAAGCTCTTCTTATATAGAAAAAATTATAAAAAGCTTTAGTAAACTTCAGATACGCAATAATATAGATTTGTATATTACAAATTTAACAACCGAGTTAATAAAACCTAATTTGTCAAAAATAATAAGAGAAAGCACTGTTAATAAAGAATCTTTTCAACTAAAACTAAACAACTCTGTGTTAACTAGTCTTACAAATGGATTGCTACAGATAATAAGCTTCTTAGCGGGCTTTTTTGCTAAAGCACTTTATGAATCATTCAAGAATGGTGCAGATTGTGATAATGTTTTTCGCTCGCTAGTTACTTTAGTTTTACTTTATTTTATCTTATTATTGGTCACACATCTTTTACTTGATATGTTTAAGTCTAAAAATTTATATTATATTGAAATGTATGATTACCAAATCAAATATGCGGAATATTTAAAAACGCAAATTAAACTCTAGGCAAATGTGAGTATAGTTAAAATTATAGAATAAACTATCAAACCAAAAATAGATAATAATTGAAACGTTCGTATTTCGAGTAAGATTGTTATATATATGGATAGCATAATCACGACTAGCCAAATTGGATATGTTATAAAAAAGTGATACATAATTACCGAAATTATAATCGAATAAAGAAAAGAAGCCACATCTGATATAGAATCGTCAGAGAATGAACCCAAAATAAAAAACGTTACTTGAAACATTAAAAATGAAATAAATGCAGGTAATATTTGTACATTCTTTGCTCCCTGATAAGCTATTTCTTTTATAAATATGTAGGCCAGTATATTCAACGATAAAAAGAAGAAAACGAAAAAGCTTATTATTATTTTCGCTTCAGGAGGTATGTGCTTCATTTTTCGTATAAATGGATTTTGCTGTACTAATTTTTGATATATGTTAAAAGGAAAAAGCCACTTTTTTACTGTAGGTTTAAATTTTCTCATTAATAATCACACCTTTCTACACTTTAAAGTTTTCGATAATATTTGCTTACACTTATCATCCGTCAGCTACACCTATACTTTTTTGGAGCTGATTAAAATAACAAAGCTTATCATTAGTCCTAAAACTATGCCAAAGAAAATACCGGCTGCTAGGCCGGCAGTATAAAGAGTATTCAAGTTTTCATCTCCTTTCATAAAAATCCTCAATAAAATAGAAAAAACCGGGCTTATTAAACACCCAGTTTTTTGCTCAGCTCTTTTATGCGGTTATCATAGTATAATGTTTTAAAGGTAAAGTTATTATTTATTCTCGTAATTACTTACCCCAAATTTAATAACCCTTACATTTATATTATAAAATAATGAAAAACTTCCATAGTCAATTTCTATAAATATCTCTTCACCTTTTGTTTTTCTTTCAATTGTTCCTGTAATAAAATGATAAGATGTAATACCTTTATAACCCACCTTTTGGTTTAATTCATATTCTATTTTTTTGTATGTTGCGTAACTTAAATAGCCGTCTTTTTCGACATCTTTAATATATTTTTCTGCAATACTTTCTATTATGTTTCTTATAGTATGCTCTTTATGCATACTATTTATATTGTAAACCGCAGGGAAAACCATAACAAAGATAAAAATTAATAGGCTTATAATAATTATTAGTCTTATTTTTAAATTCCTCCCTCCTAAGCGGTGTAACTACTGTAGAAATAAGCAATTATAAATTACAACATGACAAATTTTGCGTTTTTTATACACTTATCTCTTTTTATTACTCCCTATGTAGATACTCTAAACTGTTTTAAAACATTTTTATGCACATAGACTGACCTAGGCAAGTCCGCAGGCCTTTTTCCGGCACTTTCGTTGAAGACAAGCCTTTCTTTTTCTTTGTTGTAGTCGTAGTGAGTTATGCATAATTTTACCAGAGTATCAGTGCTTAATGTTCTTCTTTTAGACATTGACATTGCATTCTGTCTTTGAAGGTCCATCATACCTGCATAGAGTGCTTCCTCTTCTTCTTTTTCTTCATTTCTCTTTTGTTTTTTATACTCATTCCTCCACTCTTTTGCTCTTTTTTCGCTTTCTTTTTTGCGTCGTTCCTTTTCCTTCTCAAACTCTGGAAATTGCTTTAAAACTCTTGAAATTGTAGATTTATTAACTCCTAATATTTTTGCTATTTCTACAATCTTTAATTTATCTTCAAAATAGTACTTTTTTACTAGCTCTACATCCATAAAAGTCCCTCCGCAACTTTTTTGTCCCCTAATTTTGGGCATAGTACGGCTATATATTATGTTTTTATCATCAATTTCCAGCCTTCACTGACTTTTTCTATTCTTATGGGGACTACTTTCATAAGGGCTTCAGCTATTTTAATAAGTACATTTTTATTTTTTATTGGTTTAAATTCAATCCACATTTTATCTTCTGCCTCCCATGGCAATTACTTTGCTGGTACCTTTTTCTTCTTCAAACTTCTTCTGCATCCACTCCTCTAAGCCTCTCCTAGGGATGATTATTTTTCTGCCGTGTATTTTCATAGCAGGGAAGTCTTTATGCTTTGCAAGCTCATACATATAGCTTTTGCTCACACCTAGCACTTTTGCTGCTTCGTCTATGGTGTAGGCATCAAGTAAGGATAGCGGTTCTTGTTCTTCCTTATCTTTGTCACTGGTGTTGAGAAGCTGCATGATTTGACCTATAACGTCTGTAATGTCAACTTCAAACTTTATGGTTATTCTGTTATCCATGATTTTTTACCTCCTTATGTAAAACTGGAAGAAATAAGGGTATAATAGAGACAGAACAGTTGTTACGCTTAAAAACTTATTCTTAATTATTTTTACGAACTTTTAGTTCGATTATTTGCCAAAAAAATATCATCTATAGTAGTATTAAAGAAATTTGCAATCTTTATTGCAGTTTCCATACCGGGAATTCTACCACCTTCAATTTGAGAAATATAATCTGGCGTTACTCCTAGTTTTTTTGCTAATTCTTTTTGTGTGAGTTTATATTTTATTCTTAACTCTTTTAGTTTGTTCATTAATAACCCTCCCGCATGAACTAAATGTTCAGAATCTACTTATATTATACTGAACATTTAGTTCTATGTCAAGAACTTTTTGTTCACTTAAATACAAAAATCGAACTTTATGTTATAATAAAATCCAGATAAAAGAAAGTGGGGAAAGGAAAATGTTAGGTGAAAGAATAAAAGAATTACGAAAGAAAAAAGGAGTAACTCAGAAAGAATTAGCTTTATATCTAGGTGTTTCAGACAGAGCAGTAGGATATTATGAGAGCGGTCAGCGAACTCCTCCTCCTGATATATTACAAAAAATCGCTGATTTCTTTAATGTTTCTGTTGATTATCTTCTTGGAAGAACAGGTGTTTACAACCCTACTGATGAAATTACTGAAGCAATTTCTGATGACCCAGAGCTGTTTGAGTTTTGGAATACATTGAAAGAAAGGGAGGATTTAAAGCTTTTATTTAAGCAGACTAAGAAGCTTTCTCCCAAGGACATAAAGCAGATAATTAGAATAATAAAAGCAATAGAAGATGAGGAAGATAAGGAGGAATGATTTAATTGAGCAGTATTAACTTGCTTGATACATCTCTCATGAGAGCTTTGATGGATGAGACAATTCCATTTCACGATGTTATGAATGCATTCGGCATAAGAACTCACATAGTGTTTAATCTGCCCGCATCGGTACTGGGGTTTACATATGTAAGCAGGAGAGGAAACTATCATCTATTCCTTAATGGAAATGTAAGTTACAGAACACAGGTTAAAACTTTCCTTCATGAGATACAACATATACTGAATGATATGCCGAAGTGTGGCTATATTATAGGTATTAACATGGAGCATTTAGAGTTGGAAGATGAGGCAGATGAAGCATCGCTGCAACTGTTTAGATATTTAGTAAAAAGTTAATCTTTACAAAAAGGGGGATTAAAGTTTTTTATGAATGGAAATTACATAAAACCGTTTATTAGCGACAATGTCAGTTGCTCACTCTATCTTGGAAGAAATGCAGGCGAAAGGATAAAAAATTATATTAGAAACGCAAAAAAGTCAATAAAAATTTTTTCTCCTTATTTTAGTGCAGAGTTAATTGACCTATTATTAGAAAAAACAGAAAGTGTAAAAGATATAAAACTAATTTCTTCATTTAAAATTAGTGATTTGTATAACCCTATGAATTTTAACTTACTGAGAAAAATAATTTTACAGAAGCGTTATGTAGATGAAGATTCTGTAAATAAACGAAAAAGCATGTATTATTTTACAATGGTTATGGCTATTATACTTGTTATCTATATTATAATTTCTGCTGTTCTTTTTAGCACTAAAGATATTAATCTTTTTACTTCGACTCCATCAATTTATTTTTTACTCTTAATTATAATTTTGTTTCTAAGAAAAAAGATTACTTCTACCAGAATATACACCTACACGTATTATACCCCTTTCTTTGTTAAATTTATAAATAATGATGGTATTTTTTTACACTATAAACTTTTCATAATTGATGATTCATATGCCTTCTTGGGATCTTTAAATTTTACATCTTCTGGATTTTTTAAAAATTACGAATCATGTATAACTATAAGCGACGAAAATATAGTAAAACTTCTTTCCGAATACTTCGAATATATAGCTAATAGTCAAATCAATGAAATTGATATTTCGTCTTTGGGGCGCAAGCTTTATAAAGAACCTATTAATTAAGCTTTGATATTAAAAAACAACCTCGAAAATTTAAAATAAATCTTATAGGGAGGCATTACCATGAGAGGACACATAAGAAAAAGGGGAACTACATATTCAATTGTTGTAGATGTAGGAAGAGATGAAAATGGAAAGCGAAAGCAAAAGTGGATAAGCGGGTTTAAAACAAAAAAAGAGGCTGAAAAAGCTCTAGCAGAAATAATTGCTAAAATTGAAAAAAACGAATTTATAGAGCCTTCAAAGATAACCCTACAGCAGTTCATCAATGAATGGCTCAAAATATACGGCGAACCTAAGTGGGCTCCAAAAACTCTTATATCAAACAAATCACTCATTAATAATTACATAATACCTAATTTAGGCCATATAGAACTCCAGAAGCTAAAACCCGTGGAAATTCAGAAGTTTTATAACTTTTTAAAAGAAAAGCAGCTTTCTAACACAACAGTTAACTATGTCCACAAGCTTCTTAATCAGGTTTTGAAATTTGCAGTTAAATGGCAGTATATAGCTAAAAATCCATGCGAGTTAGTAGAAGCACCCAAAAAAGACAAAAAGGAATTTGTAACGTGGAACTTTGAACATGTAAAAAAAGCAAAGAAAATTTTTAAAGATACTCCAATATACATCCATGTTATGATTGCTTTGCATACAGGTCTAAGACTAGGTGAAATATGCGGTTTAAGATGGGAAGATATAGACTTTAAAAACCAAACAATAACCGTGCGGCGGACAGCACAGAGAATAGACGGCCGGTTCATCTTTAAAGAACCAAAAACAGAAACAAGTAAAGGAATTATAGCCATTCCAGACTTTTTAGTTCAAATTTTAAAACAAGAAAAAAATAAGCAGCTGCAGAATAAACTGATTTTTGGCGAAAAATATATAACTGAGTACGAAGGTTTTATAAGTGTCTGGGAAGATGGTAGATTTAAAGAACCTGATTATGTTACGAAGAAATTTAAAAAAATTCTTCAGAAACAGTCTGAGATACCGGTTATAAGATTTCATGACTTGAGGCACACACATGCAACTCTCATGCTGCGCTCTGGAGTTGACTTAAAAACCATCTCTAAAAGATTGAGGCACGGGCGGATAAGCACTACTGCGGATTTTTACTCTCATGTAGATTTAGAAATGGAGAGAGAAGCATTAAGAAAATTAGAGGCAAATTTGTCCTAAAAAACAACTCTCACCTACAAGGTGAGAGTTAATTATTTCAGACGTTTGCAAAATGTTTGCAAATTAGAAGTTAGAGTCTTCAAAATGGTGCGCCCGGAGGGACTCGAACCCCCAGCCTTTTGATCCGTAGTCAAACGCTCTATCCAATTGAGCTACGGGCGCTTAAGCTATAATATATAATAACACATTTTAATTTTAATTGCAATGTAACTTGCTTTATTTCCCTTACATTATTTTTTTACACTTTCATTTAATTCATTTAATATCTGCTTTAATTCATCCATGTATTTCCCAAAATCAGTCCAATTTCCATTCTTAACTGCTTCCATAGCGTTTTGATATGTTTCATGAGCCTTCTCTATAAGCTGCTTTTGTGTATCATTTGCTGTATTCGAAGGTACAGTTTGCTGAGATATTTGCTGAGCATTCAGGTTAAACAATTTATTCAAAGCATTTTTTAGAGTATCCTCCATTACAATCTGGTCTTTATAAGCTACTATCACTCTCTTTACTTCTGGCAACGCATTCTGATTTTGAGATTGTATATACAAAGGCTCTACATAAAGCATAGAATCATCAATTGGTATCGAAAGGAGATTTCCTCTATTGACTGTTGAGCCTTGTTGGTTCCACAAACTTAATTCTTTAGAAATATTAGGGTCTTGGTCAATCATGTTTTCTATTTGCAAAGGTCCATAAATAATGGTATTTTTAGGAAATTTATATACAATAAGTTTACCATAATTTTTTCCGTCCATTCTTGCTGCCATCCAAGCCACCATATTAGCTTTTGTGGCAGGAGTATAAGGTATCATTAAAATGTATTCCTCTTTAGTTTCTCCTGGCAGCTTCATTATCATATATTGAGATTCTTGGTACTCTATTTTATCTTCAAATTTTTCTTTTGCAATATCCCATGCATCTTCTTTATTGTAAAACACTTGTGGGTCAGTCATATGATAATTTTTATAAACCTCTGCTTGAATGTCAAATAGAAATTGAGGATATCTTATATGTTGTTTCAAACCATGAGGCATTTCTTTTATATCTCTAAATAGTGTAGGGAAGATTTTGCTATATACTTTTACTAAAGGATCATTATTGTCTGAAATATAGTACTTAACATCCCCATTATAAGCATCTATAACTACCTTCACAGAATTTCTTATATAATTGATTCCCATACTTCCATAAGGCTGAGAATACGGATAATTAGTAGAATATGTGTAAGCGTCTATTATCCAATATAGTTTACCATTATCTATTACAATGTAAGGGTCATCGTCATAGAGCAAAAAAGGAGCTATTTTAGAAACCCTTTGCTCTATATTGCGATATATGAGTATCTTACTGTCTTTTGTTATATCAGCAGACAATAAAATTCTTGCATCCCCTGTATATATGCTAAAAAGAATTCTATTTATAAATGTCATAGGTATACCTGTAGTTCCTTTATAATTTGTCTGGACATTTTTGTCTCCAGAAGGATAATCAAATTCTCCAGTTTTCGTATTTACAATAGCATAATTGTTAGTAAGTTCTCCAAAATAAATTTCAGGCCTATCAATTTTTATATCAGTATTGGTAGAAGGTGGTACGTTTTTTATTATCATAGCCGGTTGGCCTGTTGGGGTAACATCATTGACTAGAGACATTACTACACCGTAGCCATGGGTATATTTTAAATGCAAATTTATCCATGTTTTTGCTTGAGGAGATAAGCTCTCATGGTCCATCTCTCTTGCTGCTAAAAATACTTGCCTGTACTTTCCATTTATTGTATACCTATCTATGTCAATGTCATTAAACTTGTAATAAAGTCTTATCGCTTGTAATTGATTATACGCCTGTTTAACTGGTCTATAGTCGTTAATCATTATATTATCAATAGTAGCCTTATTTTCTTCCAAAACTTTAGGAGTTAACTCTTTTTTCATATCATAATTTTTTTCTGTTACTCTATCTAACCCAAAAGCCTTTTTTGTGTATTCTATGTTATAGTTTATATATTTTTTTTCTTTGTCCAACTCATTAGGAGAAACAATTAAATTCTGAACGGCTGTTTCAGTGAGCACCATTATGGCTGCTAAAATTATTATAATAGCTGGAGCAGCAACTATATATTTTATATTTTTCCTATAAAATCCTACCAAAAGCAAAATTGCTGCTACAAAAGAAACTATTGCAAGTGCCCTGTAAAACTGCAGTGAAACGTGAATATCAGTATAAGTCGCTCCAAAAACTATACCTTTTGTAGAATACAAAAGTTTAAAAGTTTTTAAATAATACCCTATGCCCATGAGTACAAAAAAGATAAATCCTAAAAGTACAAGTTCTTTAAATGCTTTTATTAAAATGTCTTTGTTATAAATGGCTTTAAATAAATTTCCGTCTCTATCTGAAATTTCATAAAACCTTGTTTTGTCAGACAAGTATATTAGTCCATATGCAATTATTATGACAACTATCATCACAGGTATAAACACAATTAATAGATTATAAATATCATATAAAAGCGGTAACTTAAACATATAGAAGCTAATATCTTTATGAAATATAGGGTCGGTTTCATTAAAATTTACAGAATTTACAAAAAACAATAAATCATTCCACCAATTTGTTGCTGCATATAGTGTTATAAATAGTGCAGTTAATAAAGAAACAACAATACCCACTCTTCTATATATGTTAACATTCTTTTTAACGATTATATCCTGTGCAAAGTTAACATAATCTCTTATTATTTTGTCTGCATAAAAGTACAACACCATAAATACAAGAATGAAAATCGGCACACCCATTGTAAACTGAGTCAAAAATTTTTTAAAAAATACATCAAGATAATGCAAATCAGAAAACCATTGAAAATCTACGATGAAGTTTACCAAACTTACAATAATTCCTAAAATTGCAAAAATTAAAATGATCAAAGAAATTAAAAAGATATTAGGTTTTTTCAAACTTAGCACCCCTTTTTTTATAGCTTTTCTTTTTATTAATTATATCATAACCTTGACATGTATCTTTAAATAAAGAAAGTTAAATAAAGAAAGAAGAATAAAGTTAATAAATATTTAATAACTTGTAACATTCTATTAATTGACTTTTAATTTCTAAAATGCTATATATTCATTATATAAACAAAATATTGGTATGATAGTTATAGGAGGAAAAACCATGAAAAAAACATTGAAAATAATAATTTTTATTGTGATAGGTATCATCCTCTCCGTTGGTGTGGGAACTTATATATTTTATAAAAATATTCACGGCCCTGCTTCTCATGAAAAAGATACTTCTGCTGTCAACAAAAATAAATCTCAAAATAACAAAATAGAAAATATAAAAAGAAAAAACATTCTTTTTGTGGGCAGTGATGAAAATAATTTATCAGATACTATTTTAATAATAAATTATGACCCTTTAAATAAAAAAATAAATATATTATCAATTCCAAGAGATACATATTATCCAAGACCTGGATTTAACGCCCCAGAAGAGAAAAAAATAAATGCTGCATTTTCTGAAGAAAAAATAGATGGGTTAAAAAATGCAGTAGAAAATTTACTAAATATCAAAATTGATAATTATGTAATTTTAAATTATGAAGGTTTTAAAAAAATAATAGATACAATTGGAGGAGTAGAAGTTGATGTACCTTTTAACATGAAATACGATGACAATAGTGCAAATCCCCCTCTTCATATAAATTTAAAAAAAGGCAGGCAAGTATTAGATGGAGAAAAGGCAATCCAGTTTATAAGATATAGACATGGTTATGTAGACGGTGACCTTGGAAGAATAAAGGCACAGCATCAATTTCTCGAAGCTTTATTGAAAAAAATACTGCAACCTTCAATATTACCAAAAGTGCCTTCTTTAGCAATAACAATAAGTCAATATTTGAAAACAGACTTATCTGCTTCTGAAATAACTCAATATGCTTATCAATTCATTAAAGATAAGCCTTCAACTATAGATGCAATAGCGCTTCCTGGAGAAGGGGGATATGAGGGCAATACCAGTTATTTCTTTGTAGATAGTATAAAAACTCAAGAAATAGTAAAAGAACTTTTCATCGATGAGGTCTCAAACTCAAATATTTCAACTACGTCTTCACTTGAAAATAAAAACATAAAAATAGAAATTTTAAACGGTGCAGGAATACCGGGACTTGCCACGAAATACGCTGAAATTCTAAAAAACGAAGGCTTCAATGTTGTGAAAATTGGAAATGTAGTCGGTATGACTTTCAATTCTTCTCGCGTATACGCAAGGACAGATGAAGAAAAAGCTAAAAAAGTTGCAAAAGCACTTTTTATAACCAATGTAGAAAAAGATATATCACCTGATGTAAAAGTAGATGTGACAGTAATACTTGGAAAAGACAAAAAATAATAAAATAGAGCAACCACATAATAAAATGGCGGAGAAGGAGGGACTCGAACCCTCGCGCCGGGTTATCCCCGACCTACAGTCTTAGCAGGACCGCCCCTTCACCATCTTGGGTACTTCTCCACACTGGTTGCTCATAAAAAATATTAATTTTATGGCGGAGAGGGTGGGATTCGAACCCACGGCCCCTTCTCGGGGTCACTGGTTTTCAAGACCAGCTCCTTAAACCACTCGGACACCTCTCCCTGCTGGGACGATATAAAGTATATCATACACCAGCAGTATTGTCAATATACATTTATTTCTTTATAATATCTACTCTCATGTAAGGTCTTAAAACTTCTGGTATGACAACTGAACCATCTTCTTGCTGATAATTTTCTAATATTGCAGCAAAGGTCCTTCCTACAGCGACGCCAGACCCATTTAAGGTGTGAACATATTGTGCTTTGCTTCCATCTTTAGGTCTGTACTTTATATTAGCTCTTCTAGCTTGAAAATCTTCACAATTGCTACAAGAGGAAACTTCTACATATCTTCCATAGCTTGGCATCCACACTTCTATGTCATATTTTTTTGAAGCAGTAAAGCCTAAATCACCTGTGCATATGGCCACCACTCTATAAGGAAGTCCCAACAGTTGTAAAACCTCTTCCGCATCTTTAGTCATTTTTTCTAATTCTTCATAGGATTTGTCTGGTTCTGTAAATTTGACAAGTTCAACTTTGTTGAATTGGTGCTGCCTTATAAGTCCTCTTGTATCTCTTCCCGCGGAACCTGCTTCTTGTCTGAAACATGCGCTATAAGCACAATGATATATTGGAAGCTTGTCACCATCTATTATTGTATCTCTGTACATATTGGTTACAGGTACTTCTGCCGTGGGTATCAAAAAATAATCAGTACCGTAAACCTTGAAAGCATCTTCTTCAAATTTAGGAAGTTGTCCTGTGCCAAGCATACTCCTTCTATGTACTATAAATGGAGGAAACACCTCAGTATACCCATGTTTTTCAACGTGTAAGTCCAGCATGAAATTTATAAGTGCCCTTTCTAAACGAGCCCCAAGACCTTTGTAAAAAGTGAACCTTGAGCCTGTTACTCTCGCTGCAGCTTCAAAGTCTAAAATATCCAGTTCTTCTCCTATTTCCCAATGAGATTTTGGTTCAAAGTCAAATTTTCTCGGTTCACCCCATCTTCTTACTTCAACATTATCTTCATCGCTATCCCCTATTGGCACACTTTCATGAGGTATATTAGGGATTGTCCACAAAATTCCCTCCAATTGTTCTTCTACCTCTTTTACTTCTTGCTCCATTTCTTTTATTTTGCTGGACAATTCTTTCATTTCAGCTATCAAGTCGCTGACATCTTTTCCTTCTCTTTTAAGTTTTGCAATATTATCTGATTCTACATTTCGCCTATTTTTTAATGCTTCTAATTCTACTAACATCTGTCTTCTTCTTTCATCTAGTTTTAAAAATTTATCTATATCCGCCTTGTCCTTTTTAAGCTCAATAGCCCTCTTAATAGCTTCAGGATTGCCTCTTATTCTTTTTACATCTATCATACAAACAACCTCCTTTAAAAGTAATTCCCGTCCCACAAAGGGACGGGAATGCCGTGTTGCCACCCTCTTTTGGCTTAAATAAGCCCTCCACATGATTTAACGGTCGCCCGAAGGTCATTACACCTTAGCTCCGGGATGGAATTCATAAGTAAAACTTACTGGTTCGCACCCACCACCAGCTCTCTTAAAAGTTTATACTTACTACTCGTCCCTTCATTGCCGACATATTTTTTTAATATTATACTACTTTATCAAACTACTTTCAATAGCTATTTTCCAGACATAGAACCAACTCTATTAGGAGGCCATATCCTAAAGACTATTTTGCCCAAAATTTGATCTTTAGATACGTACTTATGCTGCCAAAATCTGCTATCCATAGATTCATTTCTATTATCTCCCAACATAAAGTAATGACCAGGCGGAACAACATATGGGCCAAAATTTCCCTTCATTGGTTCTTTTATATAAGGCTCCTTCACCACCTCGCCATTTCTTATTAATACTCCATTTTTTATTTCAATTACATCTCCACCTATTCCTATCACTCTTTTTACAAAGTTAACCTTTGGGTTGTCAGGAAAGCGGAATACTACAATGTCTCCTCGCTTTACAGGTTCAAATTTGTATATAAACTTGTTTACAATGAATTTATCATTTAACTGAATAGTATCTAGCATTGAACCTGTGGGTACATCTACCAATTCGAAAACATACGTTCTTATAAACAGAGCAATCAAGAAAGCGAGAGCTATAGTAAATATCCAGCTTAATATTTCTTTTTGTACGTTTTTGTCCATATTTTCTCTCCTCACTTAAAAGTACAGTGATATTATAACATAAACTTCAAACAAATTCTAATTTTTTTATTTCGTATGTATAATTCTCTAATATATGTCAATAATTAAATTAAAGCACATATTGGGAGAGATGTAAAATGAGAGAAATAGAATATCTTTTAGATTTGGCGGAAATAAAAGATACAGAGTACAAAAACTTGCTAGCATTACTTTCCTTAATAGATTTGTTGGTAGAAAAAGGAATCATAACGCGACATGAACTTGCGCAAAAGTCAAAAGAAATAGCAAAAATAAAAACCGCCCTTTAAAAATCCGTTTCGGCGGATTTTTTATTTTTACAATAGACTTTCATTAATTCTCATATTATAATAAAGTGAAAGGAGGTTAATAGGGTGAACAATTATTTAAAATACAGCGATATAATTAAAAAAATAATACTTATTGTTTCCGTTTTTATTATATTTTATTTGGTCATATTTAAAATTATTCCTTTTTTGATGCCGTTTGTAATGGCTTTGATTTTCGCTGTAATAATTGATCCTGGAGTAAATTTCTTGGAAAAGAAATTAAAGGTGCCAAGAGGATTAGCATCCTTTATTTTACTTTTGATATTAATAGGTGTGATAGGATCACTTATTGCAATAATAGTAACACAACTTATATATGAACTAAGTTCTCTTGCAGAAATAAGCACAAATTACGCAAATACTATTAATGATGCAATTTTAAATCTTGTTGACAGAATAAGGACCTATTACATATCATTGCCTCCAAATATTACCTCCCTTATTGAAAGCAACATGTATTCTATTTTAAATTATATATCTTTATTTGCAAAGAATCTTGCTACATGGCTTTTGAACTTTGCAACAAAATTGCCTAATTTTTTCTTCATGACTTTGATCACACTCGTAGCTACTTTTTTTATAAGTAAGGATAAAAATCTTATACTAGATTTTATAAAAAGGCAAATTCCATCCCATTGGGCACAACATGCAAAAAATATACAGATAGACCTTTTAAAAACATTTTTCGGATACCTTCGAGCAGTAGCAGCAATAATGCTTATAACATTTTTGGAAGTATCCATTGGTCTTGTAATAATAGGCTTTGACTATCCATTTTTATTGGGCCTTTTTGTAACCATTGTAGATGCATTGCCCGTACTAGGTTCTGGTTCTGTTATGATACCATGGGCCCTTTACAATATTATCATAATAAAAAATTACATGGTAGGAATATATCTTTTAATATTATACATTTTGGTGGTAGTTGTAAGACAGATGATAGAACCTAAGATTGTAGGTCAGAGTATCGGTCTTCATCCTCTTGTTACGCTTTTATCTATGTTTATAGGTGTAAAACTTTTTGGTGCTTTAGGACTTATAATAGGACCTGTATTTGTGGTAGTATTTAAAGCTCTCCAAAGAGCAGAAATTATCCCTCCTTGGAAATAAAATAAGGGCATTTTGCCCTTATTTTATTTCCTCCATTAGATTTGCCATCTCTATTGCGGTAACGGCTGCCTCAAAACCTTTATTGCCACCTTTTGTTCCCGCCCTTACAATAGCTTGCTCAATTGTATCTGTGGTAAGAACACCGAATATAACTGGAACTTCTGTATCAAGAGATATTTTTGCAATACCTTTTGATACCTCATTTGCAACATAATCAAAATGGGGTGTCTCTCCTCTTATTACTGCTCCAAGTGCAATTACTGCATCATATCTTTTAGATTCAGCCATCTTTTTAGCTATAAGCGGTATTTCAAATGCTCCAGGTACCCACGCAATTTCAATGTTTTCATTTAAAGCACCATGCCTTTTTAGGGCATCAAGGGCCCCTTCGAGAAGTTTGTTCGTTATGAATTCATTGAATCTGCTTACTACAATTCCAAATTTCTTTCCTTCTGCTATAAGTTTTCCTTCATATATTTTCATAAACTATACACTCTCCTTATTAATATTCTTTCATTATATACTTAATAATTACATTTAATTCATTTTTTTGTAGCATTTTACACTTCCAAAATTAGATGTCCCATTTTTTCCTTTTTTGTCTTGAGGTATTTTTCATTATAATGATTTGGACAAATTTCTATAGAAACCCTTTCTACAACATCAAGGCCATAGTCTGATAATTCCGTAATTTTTTGCGGATTATTTGTCATAATCCTTATCTTTTTAACTCCTATATCTTTCAAAATCTGTGCAGCTATATTGTACTCTCTTAAATCGGGTGGAAAACCAAGCTTAATATTCGCTTCAACAGTATCAAGCCCTTGATCTTGCAGATGATACGCTTTAATCTTGTTTAAAAGTCCTATGCCCCTTCCTTCCTGCCTCAGATAAACTAGTACTCCTCCTTCCTGTCCTATTCTTTCCATTGCCGCATGAAGCTGGTCACCACAGTCACATCTTAGCGACCCTAATATATCCCCTGTAAGACATTCAGAATGTATCCTTACAAGTACAGGTTCTTTATTTACATCTCCTTTAATCAGAGCTACATGCTGTTTTCCTGTTAATATTTCTTCATATCCAACAATTTCAAAATTTCCATACTTCGTTGGAAGTTTCGCCTGTGCTACCCTTCTCACAAGTATTTCATTTTTCATTCTGTACTTTATCAAATCTTCAATAGATATGATTCTTAATCCAAATTTTTTTGCAAACTCTAAAAGGTCAGGCAACCTTGCCATATTTCCATCGTCTTTTATGATTTCGCATATTACTCCAGCGGGTTTGAGTCCTGCAAGAACTGCAAGGTCTACAGCCGCTTCTGTATGCCCTGCCCTTACTAATACACCACCATCTTTGGCTCTTAAAGGAAAGATATGTCCTGGCTTTGTAAAATCTTCCGGCTTTGAATTATCGTCTACTAATTTCTTCACTGTCAGCGCTCTTTCAAATGCAGAAATACCAGTGGTACATTCTTTATAATCTACAGATACAGTAAAAGCAGTTTCTTTATGGTCAGTATTATTCTCAACCATCTGGTAAATGCCAAGCTCATTAAGTCTCTTTTCTGTCATCGGAACACATACAAGACCCCGTCCATATTTTATCATAAAATTAATGTGTTCTCCTGTAACTTTTTCTGCTGCCATAACTAAGTCGCCTTCATTTTCCCTATTTTCATCATCTACCACAATAATCATTTTCCCTTGCTTTATATCTTCTATTGCATCTTCTATCCTATCAAACATTGGTCTTTCCTCCTTAACTTAGAAAAGTCATCAACATCTATATAAATCCATTTTCTTTTAATAAATCTTTTATATCCTTTTTCCCTATTAGTTTTTCTACATACTTAGAAAGTATATCAACTTCGATATTTACACTATCTCCTACCCCTTTATAACCCAATGTGGTCTTAAGCATTGTATGTGGAATAACTGAAACAGTAAAATAATCATATCCATCCTCAACAACCGTTAAACTTATACCATCAACCGCAATACTTCCCTTACGGGCAATGTATTTTGTAAATTTCTCATTGATAGCTATTTTAAATATAAAAGCATTTTTTTCCTGCCTTTTCTCTATGATTTTTCCAACGCAATCTATATGGCCAGTTACAATATGCCCGCCCATTCTCCTTCCAACTTGAAGTGCTCTTTCAAGATTGACAATGCTTCCAGTTTTCAGATCTTTTAAATTACTTGCCCTCATGGTTTCAGGCATAACATCAGCCGCAAAACTTTCGTCTGATATATTAGTAACAGTTAAACATACACCGTTAACTGCTATGCTATCACCTATTTTTGTTTCCTCAAGGACTTTGCTACATTTTATAACAATTTTTGTAAAAGTACCATGTGTAATATTCTTAACAGTTCCTGTTTCTTCTATAATTCCAGTAAACATACGCCATAACCTACTTTCTTACATATGCTGTTATTAGTATATCATCATCTATTCTATCAATCTCCACATCTTTTAATTCTATTGAATTTCCTATATCCGAAAAACCTATACCTTCTACAGGTGTTAAAGCATTTTTTCCTCCTATTATTCTAGGTGATATAAAAAACATAACTTTATCAACAATTCCCTCTTTAAATGCAGACCAATTTAATGTCCCACCGCCTTCAATCAATACACTATCAATCCCCCTCTCTCCAAGTTTTATCATTAGCTCTTTTAAAGGTACTTTTCCATTGTCATTCTTTAATATAATAACTTCAATATCCATATCTTCAAGCTTCTTTCTCACATTGTTTGGCATAAGTTCTGTTGTAGCAATTATCGTTTTTGCCGTTTTGTCTCTTATTACATTTGAGTCAAGTGGAATTCTACCTCTACTATCCACAATAATCCTTACAGGATTTTTATACCCCTCCAACCTTGTTGTAAGCATTGGGTTATCCTTAATTACTGTATTTACCCCAACCATAATAGCGGATACCCGTCCTCTTATTTTATGAGCAAATTCTCTTGATTTCCCATTTGTAATCCATTTAGAATTTCCATTATAACAAGCAATCTTACCATCAATACTCATAGCAGATTTTAATATCACAAAGGGAAATTTTGTCGTAATATATTTAACAAATATTTCGTTGAGTTTCCTCGCTTCTTTCTCCATCATCCCCACATGTACTTCTATTCCCGCCTCTTTTAACCTTTTTATACCGTTCCCGCTAACCTTAGGATTTGGGTCTTCCATCGCTATATACACTCTCTTAATGCCAGATTTAATTATTTCTTCAACACAAGGAGGCGTTTTGCCATAATGGCTGCAAGGTTCAAGTGTTACAAACATAGTAGAACCTTCAACATTTTCAACTGCATTTTTTAATGCATTTACTTCAGCATGTGGCCCTCCAAAATATTCATGATAACCCTCACCTATTATTTTTCCATTTTTAACTATTACAGCACCCACAAGTGGATTAGGGTTTGTGTATCCCCATCCTTTTTTAGCCAGTGTTAAAGCCCTTTTCATATATTCTTCCAATTTAATCCCTCCTATACTAAAAAATCCTGAAGGTTAAACCTTCAGGGTTAAAAAAACCCCCAGAGAACATATTCCCTGGGGAATATTTCTCCTTCTCCCATCCAGACTTTAACTGTCGGCCTCGGAATTTCACCGAGTCTGCCAAAAGGCTCGCGGGCTATACCGCCGGTACGGAATTTCACCGATCCCTGAAGGTTTTATCCAATTGTATTTTCAACAGTTCCACCTGCGGGGATAAATGGAAGCACCATTTCGTCTTTGTCTATAATACATTCTATCATAAAAGGTCTTTTTTGACTATAGGCTTTTTTAAAAGCTTTTTCAAATTCCTCTTTTGTTGTCACTCTTATTCCTTCTACTCCAAAATCATTGGCAAGATTTGCAAAGTTTAAATTTGCATTTAAATCTGTCTGCGAAAATCTTTTATTGTACAAAAGATTTTGCCATTGTCTTACCATACCTAAAGTCCGGTTGTTGAGTAATACCGTTATAACCGGAATATTGTATACTGCAGCTGTCTCCAAAGCATGTATATTCATTCTTAAACTTCCATCACCTGCAATGTTCACAACCCTTTTGTCTGGCTTTCCCACCTGTGCACCTATTGCAGCAGGAAGCCCAAAGCCCATTGTCCCGAGTCCTCCTGAGGTAACAAAAGTCCTCGGCTGCTTAAATTTATAATACTGCGCAGCCCACATTTGATTTTGCCCCACTTCAGTAGCTATTATAAGGTCATCGTTTGAAAGCTGTTGAATTTTTTCTACTATCCACTGAGGCCTTAAAACTTCATCGTTTTTATACTTTAATCCGTGCTTTTCTCTCAAGAAAGAAATTTCCTCTAACCATTCCTTTCTTTCAATGAATGAAAGTTTATTCATTAAGAGTCTTAAAACTTCTTTTACTTTACCTATAATTGCTACATCTACTTCTACATTTTTCCCTAATTCTGCAGGGTCAATATCAATATGGATTATTTTAGCATTTGGTGCAAGTCCTCCTGCTTTGCCAGCAACTCTGTCGCTAAATCTCGTCCCTATTGCTATCACAAGGTCTGATTTATACACAGCCAAATTCGCAAATCTGCTTCCATGCATACCAATAAGACCTAATGACAAAGGATGGTCTTCTGGAAAAGCTCCCAATCCCATCAAAGAAGTAGCAACAGGTATATTGGTCTTCTCGGCAAATTCTACGAGTTCGTTTGATGCTTCTCCCCAAATCACTCCTCCTCCTGCAAAGATTACAGGTTTTTTACTTTGTAAAATAAGCTCTATAGCTTTGTCTAATTCTTTTTGCGAAACTACTCCATTGATATCGTTTTTTATATCAATACTATCTCCTATTCCCTTTACATATTCTATATCGGCGTTTTGTATATCTTTTGGAATATCTACTAATACAGGACCTGGTCTTCCACTCTTAGCAATTGCAAATGCCTGTCTTATAGTATCTGTTAATTTATCAGGAGACTTTACAATAAAGTTGTGTTTAGTTATAGGCATTGTAATACCTGTTATATCTACTTCTTGAAAAGCATCCTTTCCTATAAGATTTGTAGGCACCTGTCCTGTTATCGCCACAACAGGTACAGAATCCATATAAGCATTGGCTATGCCCGTAACAAGATTGGTAGAACCAGGGCCAGAGGTAGCAAAACAAACCCCTACTCTTCCAGTAACTCTTGCATAGCCATCTGCCATATGTGCCGCCATCTGTTCGTGTGTTGCTAATATGTGTCTTAAATCAGAATCATACAGTGCATCATAGATAGGGATAACTGCTCCTCCAGGTATGCCAAATATGGTATCAATACCTACTTCTTTTAAAACTTCTATTACAACTTGTGCACCTTTTAATATCACAAGGCTCCCCCCTTAAAAACTGCTCCTTTACTTGCAGAAGTTACCTGTTTAGCATATCTTGCCATATAACCAGTTTTAATCTTCGGCTCAGGTCTCACCCATTTTTTTAGTCTTTCTTTTATTTCCTCCTCACTTAACTTGACATTAATTTTTCTTGCTGGTATGTCTATTTCAATTATGTCTCCATCCTGAAGTATAGCTATTTCTCCTCCTTCCATAGCTTCCGGAGAGACGTGTCCTATGGAAGCTCCTCTTGTTGCACCTGAAAATCTACCGTCTGTTATAAGTGCCACATCTTTGTCAAGTCCCATACCTGCAAGGGCTGAAGTAGGACTTAACATTTCTCTCATTCCCGGTCCACCTTTTGGTCCTTCATATCTTATTACAACTACATCGCCTTTTTGTATTTTTCCTCCATATATTGCTTTAATAGCTTCTTCTTCAGAATCAAATACTTTTGCTGGTCCTTCGTGTCTTAGCATCTCCTCTGCTACTGCAGATGCTTTTACAACAGCTCCCTCTTTTGCAATGTTACCGTACATTATCACAAGGCCTCCAGTACTGCTGTAAGGATTGTCTATTGGCCTTATCACATCATGATTTAAAATTTTCGCGTCTTTTATATTCTCTCCCAATGTCTTTCCCGTAACTGTTAACACTTCAGCATTTATAAGGTTAGCTTTCGTCAGTTCTTTTAAAACAGCCGATACTCCCCCTGCAAAATACAAGTCCTCTATGTGGTATTTTCCCGCTGGGCTTAACTTACATAAATTGGGTACTCTCCCGCTTATATCGTTTATTTCATCAAGAGATATTTCTACCCCTGCCTCATGGGCTATAGCCTTTAAATGCAAAATTGTATTTGTGGAACCGCCTAAAGCCATGTCTAAACTAAAAGCGTTTATGAATGCCTCTTTTGTGAGTATATCGGAAGGCTTAATTCCTCTCTCTACAAGCTCCATGATTTTCATTCCAGCTTGCTTTGCAAGTCTTATTCTTTCAGAATAAACAGCCGGAATCGTACCATTTCCTGGAAGCCCCATTCCTAAAGCTTCTGTCAAGCAATTCATAGTGTTTGCAGTAAACATTCCCGAACAGGAACCGCAAGTAGGACAGGCGTTAAGTTCTATTTTATAAAGGTCTTCATCCGAGATTTTCCCAATTTTATGGGCTCCTACAGCTTCAAAAACGCTGCTTAAATCGCACACATCACCATTACACTTTCCTGCAAGCATTGGGCCTCCGCTTACAACTATTGCAGGAATATTTAGGCGTGCTGCTGCCATAAGCATTCCCGGTACTATTTTGTCGCAATTAGGTATAAGCACAAGCCCGTCAAAACCGTGAGCTGTAGCCATGATTTCTATACTATCTGCTATAAGCTCTCTACTTCCCAGTGAATATTTCATACCTTTATGGTTCATGGCAATGCCATCACAAACACCAATAGTGGAAAACTCTATAGGAGTTCCTCCAGCCATTCTGATGCCTGCTTTTACAGCTTCAGCTATTTTGTCAAGGTGAATATGTCCTGGTATAATTTCGTTTTTCGAATTTGCAACTCCTATAATAGGCCTTTTTATCTCTTCATAAGTCAAGCCTAAAGCATATAAAAGTGACCTATGTGGTGCCTTTTCGACTCCCTTTTTTATGCTTTCGCTTATCAATATCCTCACCCCTTTATATACTCCACCACTTTATCTCCCATCTCCTGAGTATTTAAAATTATTCCTTCTCCCAAATCAAAAGTCCTATAACCTGCCTCTAAAACTTTATTTACTGCATCCTTTATGTCATTAGCAGCATCAAGTAGATTAAAAGAATATTCCAGCATCATAGCAACTGACAGTATTGTAGCTAAAGGATTTGCTTTTTTTGTTCCAGCAATATCTGGAGCAGAACCGTGTATAGGTTCATAAAGTCCTACTTTATCTTCTCTTAAACTAGCGGAAGGAAGTACTCCTATAGAACCTACAATTTGTGCAGCCTCGTCACTTAATATATCGCCAAACATATTGGAAGTGAGAATTACATCAAATTGAGAAGGATTTTTAACGAGTTGCATTGCGCAATTATCTACATACATATGATTTAATTCAACCTCAGGATATCTCTTACTTACCTCGTCTACTGTTTTTCTCCACAATCTTGAAGAATCCAAAATGTTTGCTTTGTCTACAGAAGTGACTTTTTTCTTTCTCTTTAAAGCCGCTTCAAAGGCAATGACCGCTATCCTTTCTATTTCTGAGGTCTGGTACACTTCTGTATCATAAGCCTTAAAACCATAATCTATAGTAACTGTTCCCCTCGGTCCAAAATAAATTCCACCAGTAAGTTCTCTTACCACAAGAATATCCAAACCCTCTTTTAATAGTTCATTCTTTAAAGGTGAAGCTTCTTTTAAAGGAGGATAAAGAACAGCAGGCCTTAGATTTGCATAAACCCCTAGGCTTTTTCTTAAAGCTAGAAGCCCTGCTTCTGGCCTTTTATCTCCCTCAAGGTTATCCCATTTGGGGCCTCCCACTGCTCCCAAAAGTACAGCATCACTGGAAAGACACGCATTTTTTGTCTCTTCCGGATATGGAACACCGTATTTGTCTATAGCTTCTCCCCCAAAGTGATATTTTTTTACATCAAATTTCAGTTTATATTTTTTTTCTATAGCAGATAAAACTTTTAATCCTTCTTCTATAACTTCAGGTCCAATTCCATCTCCAGGCAGTACTGCAATTTTAAACAATGTCACACCTTCTTTCTGACATAATTTATAAGTCCACCATATTTCATTATTTCTTTTATGAATTCAGGAAAAGGTTGAGCTTTAAATTCCGTTCCCTTAGTCAAATTTTTTATGATTCCATTATCTGTATCAACCAAGACCATATCCCCTTCTTCAATCCCATCTACCGCTTCTTTGCATTCTAATATTGGAAGCCCTATATTTATCGCATTTCTAAAAAAAATTCTGGCAAAAGACTTGGCAATTATACAGGATATACCAGATGCTTTAATAGCGATTGGCGCGTGCTCTCTGGAAGAGCCACAACCAAAATTTTCACCTACCACCAATATGTCTCCTTCTTTAACTTTATTCTTAAAGTCTTTGTCTAAGTCTTCCATACAATGCTGTGCCAATTCCTGTGGATCTGAAGTGTTTAAAAACCTCGCTGGTATTATAACGTCTGTATCTATATTGTCCCCATATTTTATGGCTTTCCCTTGCATCATTCCACCTCCTCTGGACTTACGATATATCCTGCAATAGCCGAAGCAGCCGCAACAGCTGGACTTGAAAGATACACTTCGCTTTCAGGATGTCCCATTCTTCCTACAAAATTTCTGTTAGTAGTTGCCAACGCCCTTTCTCCTCTAGCCAAAATTCCCATGTGCCCGCCAAGGCAAGGTCCACAAGTAGGAGTAGAAACTGCGGCGCCTGCTTTTATAAACTCTTCAATGTACCCTCTTTTGACACATTCAAGGTATATTTCCTGTGTGGCAGGGAAAATTAAAAGTCTTACATCAGGATGAACCTTTTTGCCTTTTAGTATCTTATACGCTATCTCCATATCTGAGAGACGTCCATTCGTACAAGAGCCAATAACTACCTGATCTATTTTCACTTTTCCAACCTCATCAATGCTTCTAGTGTTTTCAGGCAAATGAGGAAATGCTACTTGAGGTCTTATCTCATCTAAATTTATCTCATAAACTTCACTGTACTCGGCGTCTTCATCTCTTTCAAACACTTTATATTCTCTTTTTGCTCTCCCCTTAACATATGCCTCGGTAATTTCGTCAAAATCGAAAATACCGTTTTTAGCCCCTGCTTCTATTGCCATATTGGCAATTGTGAATCTATCATCGATTGACAAAGCTTTTATATTCCCTGTAAATTCCATAGATTTGTATAAAGCTCCGTCAACTCCTATTTTTCCGATTATATACAAGATAACATCTTTTCCACTTACCCATTTTTGTAAATTGCCTTTTAATACAAATTTTATAGCTTCCGGTACTTTAAACCATGCCTTGCCAGTAGCCATTGCTGCCGCCATGTCAGTACTTCCTACACCTGTAGAAAAACAGGTAAGAGCGCCATAAGTGCATGTATGAGAATCGGCACCTATCACCACATCCCCGGGAAGTACAAGTCCTTTCTCGGGTAAAAGAGCGTGCTCTATCCCCATTTGCCCTACTTCAAAGAAATTCACTATTCCATGTTTTTTTGCAAATTTTCTCATTATATTTACTTGCTCTGCCGATTTTATGTCCTTATTAGGAACAAAATGGTCAGGAACAAGGGCAATTTTAGTCTTGTCAAACACCTCTTCTTTTCCTATTTTCTCAAATTCCTTTATAGCAACAGGAGCAGTGACGTCATTGCCCAACACCATATCTACATCTACTTCTATTAACTCTCCTGCTTTGACCTCTCTACCAATTTTTGCTGACAATATCTTTTGTGTCAATGTTAAGCCCAAGCTTCTCCCTCCTTAAAACTTCTAAATTCTTCTAATGTCTCCTCTACCACAAATCTTATATCCTCATCTATAATGACCTTTTTTCTGTCTGCCAAATCTTTAAACCTTCTAAAGGCCTCATTTAATTCTCCCGGTGAAAGATTGTACCCTAATTGTTTGGCTTTCAATTCAAAAGCATTTCTTCCTGAAAGCTTACCTAATGCAAAAGTATCGGGATTTATTCCTATATCTTCTGGTTTCATTATTTCATAAGTTGCCCTGTTATTAATAATTCCATGTTGGTGAATTCCAGCTTGATGCCTAAAGGCATTAGCACCTATAATCGCTTTATTAGGTGGAATATCAATTCCTGTAAGTTTGCTTACTAATTTGCTGGTATTGTAAATTTCTTTGGTATTTATTCCGTGAACGAGGCCAAAATAATCCTTTCTAGTATTTAACGCCATTATTACCTCTTCCAATGCTGCATTTCCTGCCCTTTCTCCTATTCCGTTCACTGCTACTTCTACTTGAGTCGCTCCGTTTTCTATGGCAGAGAGAGAATTTGCTACAGCAAGCCCTAGATCGTTATGACAATGGGCACTTATAATTACTCCATCTATGTTAGGGACATTATTTTTGATGTATTTTACGAGTTCTCCAAATTCTCTTGGCATCGCATACCCTACGGTATCCGGAATATTTATTACATTTGCTCCTGCCTCAATTACTTCGCTAAAAACTTTTACCAAAAAGTCCCAGTCGGTTCTTGAAGCATCTTCTGCTGAAAACTCAATCTCATCAAATTTTCTTCTTGCATATTTTACCATTTCGACAGCTCTTTTAAGTGTTTCTTCTCTCGACATCTTAAGTTTGTATTTAAGATGTATATCAGAAGTTGCGATAAAAACGTGCAATCTCGATCTTTCAGCATTTTTTAAAGCATTACTGGCTCTATCTATATCTTCCTTTACAGCCCTTGCCAGTCCAGCAATAGTAACACCTTTTATTTTATCAGCAACGTTTTTTACCGCTTCAAAATCTCCATTGGAAGCTGCTGGAAATCCTGCCTCTATAACGTCAACCCCTAAAGTTGCCAATTGTTTTGCTATTTCAAATTTTTCGTTAATATTAAAATTGACGCCGGGAGTCTGTTCACCATCTCTTAAAGTAGTGTCAAAAACAATGACTCTTTTTACCCCCATTAACATTTACCTCCTTATTCATTCTTTTTTAATCCAGGCCATCATTTCTCTCAAACTTTTGCCGACTTTTTCAATAAGATGACTTGCCTCTTTATCTTTCATAGCATTATACTGCGGTCTTCCCACTTGATTTTCTAAAAGCCACTCCTTTGCAAATTTACCCGATTGTATCTCACTCAAAACTTTTTTCATCTCTTTTCGAGTTTCTTCTGTTATTATTCTTTTGCCTGTCATATAGTCTCCAAATTCTGCAGTATCAGAAATAGAATATCTCATATAACTAAATCCACCTTCGTATATGAGGTCAACTATGAGTTTCATTTCATGCACACATTCAAAATAAGCTATTTCTGGCTGATAACCAGCCTCTACTAATGTTTCAAATCCAGCTTTCATGAGTTCAGTAACTCCACCGCAAAGAACAGCTTGTTCTCCAAAAAGGTCTGTTTCTGTCTCTTCTCTAAATGTAGTCTCAATAACACCTGCTCGTGTGCCTCCTATTCCTTTTGCATAGGCTAATGCTATTTCAAAAGCCTTTCCTGTGTAATCTTGGTACACTGCTACAAGATTTGGAACTCCCTTTCCTTCTTGGTATACTCTTCTTACAAGGTGTCCTGGACCCTTTGGAGCTACCATAAACACATCTACATTTTTTGGAGGAATAATCTGTTTAAAATGTATGTTAAAACCGTGAGCAAAAGCCAAAGCTTTTCCTTCTGTAAGATTTTTTTCTATGCTTTCTTTATAAACTTCTGCCTGCTTTTCATCTGGTATCAGCATCATTATGATATCTGCTACTTTAGCCGCTTCTTCCACCGTTAAAACTGTAAGCCCTTCTTTTTCTGCCCTTTCTTTCGATTTACTTCCCTTATATAGGCCAACTACCACATCAAGTCCAGAATCTCTTAAATTAAGCGCATGAGCATGACCTTGACTTCCAAACCCTATTATTGCTATTTTCTTATTCTTAAGTAAATTCAAATCCGCATCCTTATCATAATACATCTTTGCCATTACAATTCCCCCTTATATTCTTTCAATGTTTTACTACCTCTCTCTAAAGATACAAGTCCTGTTCTAACAAGCTCTTTTACATCAAATTTATTAATTAAATTTATAAAAGCGTTTATCTTTTCATTATCTCCTGTAAGTTCTATGATTAAGGAGTCAATAGAAATGTCTATAACTTTTGCTCTAAAAGTATCCACAATATGCATTATGTCATCTCTTGTATTTGAATCATAACCTACTTTAACTAACAGCAATTCTCGAGAAACATTATCCCTAGCTCCTATGTTTTGTACTTTCAACACATCTACAAGTTTATTAAGTTGCCGTATCACCTGAGTAACTGTATATTCATCTTCTCCCACTGTCAAAGTTATCCTTGAAATGTCTTCTCTTTCTGTCGTACCTACTGCAAGGCTCTCAATATTATAACCTCTCCTAGAAAATAGACCTACTACTCTTGATAAAACTCCTGGATGATTGTTAACAAGGACAGAGATAATGTGCAAATTACCACCCCCCTATATAAAAATCAATCCCCACCCTAAATTACAGGGCGAGGATTTTCTCCACGCGGTACCACCTGTTTTCGCTATTACCTCACGGCAATAGCCTCACCAAGTTTTGCAACTTGAACTGTAACGGGTAATCCCGGTATAGCCTAATAAGCTTATCGCCCTTCAGCTATACAGCTCCAGTGCGAGGAAATACGCGTCTTGGCACCGGTTTGCACCATCCACCGGCTCTCTTGAGCCTCAACGCATACCGCTCACCTTCATCACTTTTTATCTTTATCAATTTAAAAATGTAAACTTGAATAAAGTTACTTGTTATTTTATCAGCAACTTTAACTTTAGTCAACTAAATTATTTGTAAATTTTCAATAATCTATCGTTTACATTTACTAAAAAATTTTAAATACTTTCCAAAAAAATTGCTCTTTTTTTAACTATCATTAAAATTGCTTCAAACACATTAAGGTTAAATACTTTTTTAAATGTCTGGGTAAAATTTCAGTAGGTAATACTTGCAAAATCTTGACACAGACTTTTCAAATTTGGTTTTTGAAAAGTTATGTATTATGATTAAAATTAGAAAACTCAAGAAAGGAGAATGTTTATGAGTATTTTACATACACCTTTAAAGATAAAGGACATTACAATAAAAAATAGAATCATGATGTCTCCCATGTGTATGTATACAGCTTCTACAGAGGGAATACCAAACGACTGGCACATAGTTCATTATGCCACAAGGGCTATTGGTGGAGTAGGACTTATTATGCAAGAAGCCACAGCTGTTGAGAGTAGAGGAAGAATAACTGACCGTGACCTTGGAATATGGAATGATGAGCAAGCTAAAGAATTAAAAAAAATTGTAGACATATGCAAAGCAAATGGCGCTGCGGTGGGAATACAGCTTGCTCATGCAGGAAGAAAATGTGATATACTTTATGAAGATGTTGTAGGTCCTTCCCCTATTAAAGCAGGAGACAACTACAAACTTCCAAGAGAATTATCCATTGAGGAGATAAAATCTATAGTCAAAGCTTTTGGAGAAGCTGCCAGAAGGGCTCACCTAGCAGGATATGATGTGGTTGAAATACATGCAGCTCATGGCTATTTAATCCACGAATTTCTTTCTCCTCTTTCAAATAAGCGAAAAGATGAATACGGTGGTAGCATTGAAAATAGGGCAAGATTTTTAATTGAAGTGATAGAAGAAGTTAGAAAAAATTGGCCCCAAACCAAACCTATTTTTGTGCGCGTATCTGCAGATGATTACATTGAAGGCGGAATAAATATAGATATGATGGTAGACTACATCAACATGATAAAAGACAAAGTTGATTTAATTGATGTAAGCAGTGGAGGACTTTTAAGTGCTGATATAAACCTATATCCCGGATATCAAGTTAAATATGCTGAAACAATTAAAAAACGCTGTAATATAAAAACTTCTGCAGTAGGATTAATAACAACACAAGAGCTTGCAGAAGAAATTCTTTCAAATAAAAGGGCAGATTTAGTTGCACTAGGAAGAGAACTTTTAAGAAATCCCTATTGGGTTCTGCATACCTACACTTCAAGGGAAGACTGGCCAAAACAATATGAAAGAGCATTTAAAAAAGGTTCTTTACTATAGAGGAGTATTTAACAGCTACAAATTTAAAACCATAAAGAATCATCTTTGGAATTTTCGACAAATAAGTAAGAAAATTTTTATGAACCGGAAGAAGGATTTTTGTAACTAATGTAGAAATATAATAAAGAATGTCAATTTATACAAAGTTTATTTTTAAAGGAGGAATTTACTTGAGAGCAAAATTTATATTTGAAATAGCAAATCCTAAGACAGAAATCTTTGAACTTCCTATCTATTATCGAACGCTTTTTATGAGCTTTTTAAAAAATGCCCTATCGGAATATAATCAGGAATATTTTAAAAAACTTTATTGGTGGAAAGACAAAAAGAACAAATGGCAAAAGCCGTTTGTGTTTGCCGTGAATCTTCCTAACATGAATTTTGCTGACGATAAGGTTATGTTCAGGGGCGACATAGTTTTGAACCTTTCAACTTCTGATTATGAATTTCTTGTTAACATGTATAATAGCCTAATTAATAATCATCTTTACCCATACAATCTAACTGACAATTGCAAAATTAAACTAAAGCGGATGTATTTAGTAAAAGAGCCAGAGCAATTTAATAGAGTAATGGCATTCAAAACTTTTTCACCTATCTTAATTGAGAAGAAAGGAGAAAGCAAAAAGATACCAGTTTTGCCTTATGAGGATGGGTTTGAAGATGTGTTTAATGAGGTTATTGATTTTGAAATAAGAAATATTCGTAGTTTGCGTGGGCAAAATAGAGGTTTGCAAAAGAAGATTATTTTCAAGCCAATAAATGTTCAAAAAACGGTTATCAAGCACAGAATTTCTGAATTTGTTGAAAATACCAATAAAAATTATATGTATCTCACAGGCTTCATCGGCTTATTTGAACTATCAGGAACCCCCGAAGACCTCAAAGAAATTTATCAAAATGGAATTGGCTTCAGACGAGGTCAGGGCTTCGGGTTTATAGAGGTAGCGAAATAACCAAAAATAAAAAGGAGTATATTAGGCTATGAAAGAAAGGGTATATTTAGGTGATTGGGCTTATAATGCAGGGATTATTGGATTTATTGATATTATGCTGGATGGAAAAGATATAACTTCTCAAAATATTATAACAATTGGACCAAACTATATAGAGTTTGACAGAAATAGTTTACAAGGTTTTTCTGACAAGTTTTTCAAAAAAGCTTATCAGAGGTATCCCAGAACAGATGAGTTAATTGATTTGGGGAATAAATTATTGCAAAGATTAGAAAATAATGATTTTGATAAGAATTTAAAACAAGAAGTAAGCAACTTTAAAAAGAGAGTAGAAGGATTTTCCAAGTTAAAGCAATTGGTAGATAGCCGTAAGCTAACGTTGCCAAGAAATTTTAATAAGACTGACGCTGAACAATATGTATCTCAAATAACTGATTTATTGAATGCAAATAAACAAGGGTTAATCGAAGACAATGTTAAAACTTATCTTAAAAATGCAAGTTCAATATGTGGTGACAGAAGTTTTCTAAATAGAAATTTTAAAGGAGAATTAAAAAAGAAATTTTTTGATGATTTTGAAGGACCAATAGTTAACCAAACGAATAGACAAGACAAAAATCATGATTGTATATTTTGTGGGTTAAGACCTGCTAAAAAAGATGCTTTATTAGACACTGGACTTGTAAGCTTTCTGGGTGCTAATAAAGATAACAAGAATTTTTTCTGGAATTTCAAGCCGCAGCTGCCCATTTGTGAGATTTGTGAATTGATATACTTTTGCATATTTGCAGGATTGACCGAATTTAGAATAGGACAAACCAAAAAGTTTTATTTTGTAGATAGAAATACCTCTGTGTTGGAGCTTTATCAAACAAATAAGCTGTTTATGGAGATGATGTCAAGGGAAGAAAACATATTAAAGGAAAAAGGAATTTTGAATTTTATCAATGATTATTTGTTATTGAAATTAAAAGAAGAAAGTAAGTTTAGATTAGCCAATATTATGTTCATCGAAATAGATTTAACTTCTTCTGTAACACCAAAGCTTTATGGTTTTAGTATTACAAAACAGAAGGCAGAATTTATAAATTCAAATTTTGATATCTTTAAAAAGATTGCAGGAAGCTTTATAAAGTTCAAAGATAATAATATTTATCCTTTCAGCGAATTTATGCAAAAATTTATGAATAATACACTGAGTTTTCAATTTTTATCATTCTTAGAAGGGGAATATTTGAGTTCCCAAAAACCAAATTCCAAAATAAATACAAATCTTTCTCCTTATAGACTCCAAATGTATAACATCCTTACGTATAAATACTTAAAAAGTATAAAAAGAGGTGGAGAATTAATGGATGAAAAGTGGTTGTGGAAAATGTACTTCTTTGGCCAGGAGCTAAAGAAAAAGTTCTTGTCTTCAAAAGCTGAAAACAAAATAACCAGTCTTGCTTACAGACTTATTTCGGCACTCAGAATTGGCGACGTAAATACATTTATGAATCTGATTATTAGAACCTATATGAGCTATAACATGGAAGTTCCTGCTTTGTTTGTGTCGTGTATAAATGACAGAGACAATTTTTGTGCGCTGGGGTACAGCTTTGTAAATGGGCTGCTTGGAAGCGAAAAAGATGAAAAAGTAGAAAATAGTGAGGAGGTTGTTGGTAATGAATAAAAATGCAGGGATTACAATTACAGTCGTATTTGAGGCAATGAGCTTAAACTATGGAGAGAGCTTAGGGAACATCTCCGAGCTTAAAAAACTTACAAGAGAAAATAAAGTATACACTTACATGTCAAGGCAAGCTTTAAGATTTGAAAAATACAGATTTATGGTAGAGAACGCAGGTATGAAGGAAACTCCAGTGACAGGTGATGAACAGGTAGTTCAATTTAAAAAAGAAGCAACAATTGCTGAGTATCCAGAGATAGACTTGTTTGGTTACATGAAAACTTCAGGGCAACGTCAAAATGCGCAAACACGAACAGCAGTTGTAAAAATTACTCCAGCCGTGTCTTTGGAAGAGTACAAAAACGACGTAGAATTTGCTACAAACTTAAATTTAGCAAAAAGAGCAAATACTAATCCAAATCCATATCAGCTTGAACAGCACAAATCCTTATATACCTATACAGTGGCAATTGACTTAGACAGACTGGGCAAAGATTTTAATGAAAAAGGAGAAGTGGTTGAAGAGATATCAGCTGGTGAAAAACTTAAGAGGCTTTATAGCTCATTTGATGCAATAAAGTTTTTGAGCAGAGAAATCAAGGGAAGAAGGGAAAATTTAAGCCCGCTTTTTGCAATAGGTGGTCTTTATCCAATAAAAAATCCATTTTTCTTAAATAGAATTAGACTTATAAAAGAAGATTCAGCCTATGCAATTGATCCAAGGCTTCTTCATAGCACATGTGAGCTGACCCTACCAAATGGCAAAAAGGTCTTTGATTACACTCTATTGGGAATATTAGAAGGCTTTTTTGTAAATGAAGAAGAGCTCAAAAAACTTCTCCCAGCTTCAAGTGGCACAATTGATTACTTCTTTGAGAATTTGAAAGAGAGAGCAAGAAAATATTACGAAGAAGGGACAGTTTAAAGATGCTCAATAGCCTTTTAAAAATTAAGATTTATCAGCCTTTTGCAAACTTCAGGAAACCATTTTCTTATGGAATAGTAGACTCTTATCCGCTACCACCGCCATCTACCGTGAAGGGATGGCTTCACAATATTTTAGGTGCAAGAGAGGGAAAATATTACAAAATGGCAGTGTCCATCTGTGGCAAATTCAACTCTGTTGTTTATGATATTCAAAGGATAATAAAGTTTGATAGACTAAGGGGAGAAAATGACAATGCTCCTGTTGTAAATGAGGTTTCTGCAAGAGTAGTGAATGGCATTATATATGTGACAAACCTTGTTGATGTGCAGCTGTGTATTCATGTAAATGCTGAAAGGGATGTTTTGGAAAAAATATATAAAAATATCTTTGACTCTTACTGGGGTTTGGGCCGAAAAGAGGATTTGATGAGGATAGACGAGATAAAACTCTTTGAGCCAAGAAAAGTAGAGTACAGAAAATATATAAAGAAAAGACCTCCAGAGATAGGGATGTATTTGAAAAGCTCAACTGCTGAGACACTTATGATTGATGGAATCAGGTTCAGGCTCAACAATAGATATGAAAAGACAAAAGATGGTTTGAGGATATTTACTGACAAAAAAGATATAGTTTTTATTGAAACATTAGAGCAGTTAAATCCTATGGCAATGGTTGACAAAGAGGTTATGGTAGATGATGAGAACATAATCATTGATTTAATAGGTGATGAGGAGTATGAAAATTGAAAGTTATAAGGATATAGAACTTTATGCAAAGAGATTTAAAGGTGACAAAGGAAGTGAATATCAAACCATATACCAACACACGGTGGATTTGTTAAATAACATGGAAAAACTGTTTGAAGAATATGAGGAAGAAATTGGAGAAGGTTGTAAAAAGCTACAAATAGACTATCAAAAGCTCAAATATCTCCTAAAATTAGCGATAATATATCACGATTTAGGCAAGGCAAATTCGAAATTCCAGCAAAAAATAAGGGAGAGAACAAAAGTGCATGAGGTGCCTCAGGTTAAGGGCTTGTCCAAAGAGGTGCCTCATAACTTTCTATCTACAGCTTTTGTCGACTTAGAAGATGAAATTGAAAAAGGTAATATAACCTATGAGGATTTCCAAAATTTACTTTTCACAATTGCGTTTTCGCATGACAGAGATTTTGATGTTGATTTTCAATATTTCAATAAATACATTTGTGAGGATGTTTCAAAGTATATAGAAAATCAAACGTTGAAACCTCTATTGGAGTTACTTCCTTCTGTTCCTGACAGATATAAAATGGTGGAAAGTTCAAATTACACGTATAGAGTAATTAATCAATTAAGAGAATTGATGCTGAAAGATTCATATGACCTTTCGGACAAAAAAGTGGTTTTTAGAATATTGTTGAAAGGGCTTTTGCACAGGCTTGACCATTCAAGTTCTGCAGGAATCAATGCAGAAGAGGCAAAGATTAATGATTTCCCTGAAAAGGTTGAAGTTTATTTAAAGAGAAAGGGAAGTTTTACTGGATTTAAAAACTTCCAGAAAAAGGCGATAGAACTTTCTGAAAAAAGCGTAGTTTTGTTTGCTCCGACTGGCAGTGGAAAAACAGAGTTTGGGCTAAACTGGGCATTCAAAAGTAAACTCATTTACACTCTTCCAATTCGTGTTTCTATCAATGCAATGTATGAAAGATTAGCAAAGGTCTTTGGAGAGGATAAAGTTGGGATTTTACATTCTGATAGTATGATATATCTACTTGAAAAACATATGGATTTGGAGCGCGGAAATCAAGAATTAGAAGCTTTGTTTGATAGCGTTGATCTTGCTAAGAATTTGAGCCTTCCAATAATTGTTACAACAGGAGACCAGATTTTCACATCTGCTTTGAAGTGGCCGGGCTTTGAAAAAATTTATTCATTGTTTTTGTACTCAAAAATCATAATAGATGAACCACAGAGTTACTCTCCCGAATCTTTGGCAATTATAATAAAGACTTTAGAAGAGATCATAAATTTGAATGGCAAGTTTTGTTTAATGAGCGCAACAATTAATCCGCTTATTCTAAAATACCTTGGAGATTATGCTGAGTATGTGCAAGCATATTCAGATGAAGACCTGAAAAGGAGGTATTCTCATATTATTTCAATCAAAGAGCTTTCAATTTTAGACTGCGTAGCTGAAATAATTGAACATGCAAAACAAAAGAATGTGCTTGTCATATGCAATACTGTAAAAAGATCACAGGAAGTTTACCAAGTTATAAAGGAAAATTTGAAAAAGTTTGAAGAGATTCCTGTTGAACTTTTACATTCAAGGTTTTTAGAGGGACAAAAGAGGCAAAAAGAGCAAATTGTTATCTCAGATAAGAGAAAAAACGGTATCATAATATCAACTCAGCTTGTAGAAGCTTCACTTGACATAGATTATGATATTTTATTTACAGAACTTGCATCGGCAGATTCGCTACTTCAGCGAATGGGAAGGGTATACAGGAAAAGAACGTATAATGAATTGCGTCCGAATGTTATCATTTTGACCAAAGACCCAAGTGGAGTCGGAAAAGTTTATCAGAAAGAGATTGTCGATAGGACAGAAGCATTTTTGAAAAAATTTGATGGAAATAAAATTACAGAATATGACAAGAAAGAACTAAATGAATATGTATACGATATTGATGCACTCTCAAGTACAAATTTTATAAGTAAATTCAAAAAGGCATATGAACTTTTAGAACTTGGCTTCAGAGCAGATAGAAAAATTGAAGCACAAAAGATTTTTAGAGATGTTGTTACAATTTCTGGCATACCGAGGGAAATATTCGATAAAAATATCGAAGAAATAAATGAAGCTCTTAAAAAAATAAATTCAAAGTCTACAAAATCTATTGAAAAATTGAAATTAATTTCCTCAATCAAAAAATATACAGTTACAGCTCCGGCATATTTTTTTGCGAGAGGCGGAGCAAGTTGTTATGACAAAGACTTAGGGCTCTATATACTTGATTGCGAATATGATGACCAATTAGGGTTGATACCACCAAAAGAATTAGAACAATCTGACATATGGTAAAAAAGCGAGTGAAAGCAAAATGGAAGACATTCAAGAGATTTCAGATGTAAGATTCCAAGGCATAAAAATAAACTATCTATATGTGTGCAAAAGAAAACTCTGGCTATTTAGCAAGAACATAACTTTTGAAAATACGTCCGACAAAGTGCTTTTGGGCAAAGTGTTGCATGAGTATTCGTATCCGAAAGAGAACGCAAAGGAAGTCCTGATTGACAATCTTATCATGATTGATATTTTATCAGACGGCAGCATCAGAGAAGTAAAATACAGCAGTAAAATGAAAGAAGCTGATATAATGCAGGTTATGTACTATCTTTACTATCTCAAACAAAAGGGAATTCAAAAACAAGGAATAATCAATTATCCGAAAGAAAAAAGAAAAGAAGTGCTGGAGCTGACCCCTGAGTATGAAGAAAAGGTAAAGCAGGCCTTAAAAGAGATAGAAGAAATTACAACAAAACCCATTCCACCACCTGTACAAAAACAAAAGATTTGCAAGTCCTGCGCATATTATGAGTTTTGCTGGGGGTAAATGATATGCAAAAGAGCTTGTACCTTACTTCCAATGGAAGACTCAGAAGACACGAAAACACCTTATACTTTGAGACTGAAGTGGAAAAAAGGTCTATTGACATTGAAAATGTTGAGCAAATTCATATCTTTGGAGAGGTAGACTTGAACACCAAAGCCCTAAATTATATCTCTCAGTACGGCATTGTTCTTCATTTTTACAACTATTATGGCTTTTATGCCGGAAGTTTCTTACCACGCAAGAAAAATGTATCTGGAGATGTTGTTGTAAGACAAGCTCTTCATTATCTTGATAGAGAAAAGAGGCTATTTTTGGCATATTGTTTTGTTGAGTCGGCAGTTTACCACATGATGCGAAATTTGAGAGAAAGAAAAGAAGCTGAGGCTTTTTTGATTGCAATTGAAGATGAGTGGGAAAAAGGTAGGTTCAATATATCAAGCATTGCAGAACTGATGGGGCTTGAGGGAAGGATTCGCAATATATATTATCAGTCGTTTAATTGGTTCTTGCCAGAAGATTTTGTAATGGAAAAAAGAGAAAAAAGACCACCCACAAATCCTATCAATGCCTTGATTTCATTCGGAAATAGCTTAATTTATAGTCACACTTTGTCTCAAATTTATCAAACTCAACTTGACCCAACAATAAGTTTTTTGCATGAACCAAGTGAAAAAAGATTTTCACTGAGCCTTGACATCTCTGAAATTTTCAAACCGTTAATTGTTGATACAGTGATATTCAAGCTTTTAAACAATAGTAAACTTACTCTTGAGCATTTTGATGAGGATTTGAATTATTGTTACTTGAACCACGAAGGAAGAAAGATATTCCTCAAAGAACTCCAAAACAAGCTTGAGACTACGGTTCGCCACAGACAGCTAAACAGAAATGTCTCATACAAGAGCTTTATAAGACTTGAGTGTTACAAGTTGATAAAGCATTTTATAGGCGATCAGGTTTATTCACCACTCAAAGCATGGTGGTAATTTGATTGAGAAGTAGCCAATAAAATCTATTATGCCTCACTGGTTATAAGTGTTGAGGAGTACAGCTCGATAAATGTTTTATGAAAGGTTAATATCGTGGTGGTAAGCATTGTTTCTATGGGACATTAGCTCACGCGAACACGACAAATATTCCTTGATGATGAATTTTTGCCTAAAGGAGTGATTGAGAATATTTGTAATAGTCACATACGACATCAACGAAAAGAGAGTAAACAAAGTAAGAAAGATTCTAAAAAAATACTTTACATGGGTACAAAACTCTGTATTCGAAGGTGAAATCACATTTGGGAAACTTGAGAAATGCAAACGAGAATTGCTTTCAGTAATAAAAAGAGATGAGGATTCAGTATATTTTTATGAAATGGAGTTTAAAATTGTCTGCAACAAAAAGGTATTAGGGCAAGAAAAAAATTATGACTCCATAATATTGTAATTATGACAATATAATCAATTTTGCAGCGAACTTCGCCATAGGGTATACAACAGCAAGGCCTTGACATAACTAAAAAAAGAAGCTATTTAACAAAAAATGCTAAATCCAGACCACCCCTTCGCTGCAAATCATCCTTGTTGCAAATAATTTTGAATTTAGTATAATTGTAGATGATATCTGAATTTAATAGTTCTGTTATTAAAGTGGGTTTTATCTGAACTATGAGGGATGTAAATAGAACCCCAATTTTCTATAGAAGCTAAAAAGGATTTGTTTTATCTGAACTATGAGGGATGTAAATTTTATGAGGCCCGCTTTCGATGAGTCCAAAAGAAATGTTTTATCTGAACTATGAGGGATGTAAATGATACGGCTCTTTTTAATGTATCTATAGATGTTTTAGTTTTATCTGAACTATGAGGGATGTAAATAAAGAAATGTACGACAAACAATACTGTTATCGCTGAGTTTTATCTGAACTATGAGGGATGTAAATTCACATATTCAGATGTAACGTCCGTGACAGTCGCAGGTTTTATCTGAACTATGAGGGATGTAAATCAAGCAAGAATTTTACATTTTTGTAAAATTGCTTAAGTTTTATCTGAACTATGAGGGATGTAAATGAGGCTCTGCGAAGCGGGATACCCAGACCTTTCCAGGTTTTATCTGAACTATGAGGGATGTAAATCTTTCAAATTCTACTCTAAGTATACACCCGCATGAGTTTTATCTGAACTATGAGGGATGTAAATTGTACAGCAGCAGCTGCGGCATATATAGCTCGTGGTGGTTTTATCTGAACTATGAGGGATGTAAATAAAAACGAAATCGGCTTTTCGGAGGTGGCATGATGGTTTTATCTGAACTATGAGGGATGTAAATACGACTTAGCAAAAGAAGATAAAACAGTATACTTCATGTTTTATCTGAACTATGAGGGATGTAAATGCCTACACGGTTATTTCAGCTATTTTCTCTATCTTTAAGTTTTATCTGAACTATGAGGGATGTAAATAATATGTGAAAGTCCTTGAAGACTTAAAAAATCAAGAGTTTTATCTGAACTATGAGGGATGTAAATTGGCAAGAAAAATGATAATCGGCGGACAGGAAATAACAGTTTTATCTGAACTATGAGGGATGTAAATGATTTGTAGAAAGTAAGGTTATAGAAGAACTGGAAAAGTTTTATCTGAACTATGAGGGATGTAAATGCAAACTCACTAATGGATGGTCTTCTAATTCTTCTACTGTTTTATCTGAACTATGAGGGATGTAAATCAGGAAAGGTTTATACTTATGCAATACACAGGTTTAAAGGAGTTTTATCTGAACTATGAGGGATGTAAATAATAAGAAAAGGATATTTTCGTGTTGTTGTTGAGGCGTTTTATCTGAACTATGAGGGATGTAAATGAATATTATCAACAAAAAAGAAAAGAAGAGGTTTTAAGTTTTATCTGAACTATGAGGGATGTAAATGCTTGCAGACCAATTAGCAGAGCAAGGAGAACATGGTTTTATCTGAACTATGAGGGATGTAAATAAAGACAAACTGCAGGACATTAAAAACGACAAGGTTAGTTTTATCTGAACTATGAGGGATGTAAATTAGGTTCAAGTTCGATTTTTAAGTATCCCTGCAAAAGTTTTATCTGAACTATGAGGGATGTAAATTATGATATACTGCCAAACAGCGTAGCAACATATCTAAGTTTTATCTGAACTATGAGGGATGTAAATGACATTGGCGACACAAAAAGCAGACGGGCTGTTACGAGTTTTATCTGAACTATGAGGGATGTAAATCTTTGATTTTGTTAAGTGCTCTTGTTAGTTTTTCGACGTTTTATCTGAACTATGAGGGATGTAAATTTAATAACATTTTTTGCTTTATATACTGTCCAATAAGTTTTATCTGAACTATGAGGGATGTAAATAAGCAAGCACAATTGTTTTTAAATGAGTATGAAGAAAGTTTTATCTGAACTATGAGGGATGTAAATCAAACAGCGTTGCTCGTCTACTGGCTGCCCTAACACGGTTTTATCTGAACTATGAGGGATGTAAATAATTACGGCACCTACCACAGCAAGCGTAAATACTGCGTTTTATCTGAACTATGAGGGATGTAAATCGCATTGTTGAATTTGAAACGGATACCGTAGGGCTTGTTTTATCTGAACTATGAGGGATGTAAATCTTTTTTAAGGTCTTCATTTACTGCTAACAGATGTGTTTTATCTGAACTATGAGGGATGTAAATTTTCTTATTCACAAGCACTCCAGCCGCAGCTGTAACAGTTTTATCTGAACTATGAGGGATGTAAATGTTTCGTAATTAGAGATAGTCCCTTTTGTGGTATTAAGCGTTTTATCTGAACTATGAGGGATGTAAATGAGTTGAGGAATTCGTCTCCGGCTGCATCCGCAGCTGTTTTATCTGAACTATGAGGGATGTAAATTTCGAAACTGTTAGGGGAAAGGAAAGAACACAAGATGTTTTATCTGAACTATGAGGGATGTAAATTCCGATAGCGTATTGTAACCTTGTGACTTAGCTCGGAGTTTTATCTGAACTATGAGGGATGTAAATTCCAACAACAGGAGCATATTTATCGTAAACACTATGATGTTTTATCTGAACTATGAGGGATGTAAATGACTACGAAACATTACAAAAATTAGCAGACATTTTTAAGTTTTATCTGAACTATGAGGGATGTAAATAAGAAGAGTGATGCTAATAAATACCCTTCAGAAGCTCGTTTTATCTGAACTATGAGGGATGTAAATCTTTTTGTTGTTATGTGTTGATTTGCTAACTTTAGTAGTTTTATCTGAACTATGAGGGATGTAAATGGACAAGGCATATTAAACATAATTGCAAATCTACTACAAGTTTTATCTGAACTATGAGGGATGTAAATCTTTTACTGCTGATTCAAGGAATTTTACACTGTTAGGTTTTATCTGAACTATGAGGGATGTAAATGAGGAACAGAAAGCTCTTGTATCCGATGCAACCGGTGTTTTATCTGAACTATGAGGGATGTAAATGTGGTGTTGCTATAAGAGCTGATGAAAGTTTAAATAGGGTTTTATCTGAACTATGAGGGATGTAAATTACGTGGGAGGCAGAAGCTCCAGCGGTGATGGCAAGTTTTACCTGAACTATGAGGGATGTAAATGAAATATTACAAAGATTAGCAAGTTTTTTTGATGTTGTTTTATCTGAACTATGAGGGATGTAAATACGTTTCTCTAACTCCTTTTATGTCTATCGTTATTGAGTTTTATCTGAACTATGAGGGATGTAAATAGAAGACGAGCAAGCGGTGCAAATGAAGGTAGATTATGAGTTTTATCTGAACTATGAGGGATGTAAATTCTATTTTTTAAAAAATCAAAATCCTTTTTAAAACTTGTTTTATCTGAACTATGAGGGATGTAAATGTGTCATCGTGCTTTCAGTTGGGGCAGTACCAGTTTGTTTTATCTGAACTATGAGGGATGTAAATATCAAAAGGACTGTTAGGAAGAACATTAATAATCATAGTTTTATCTGAACTATGAGGGATGTAAATATCATAAATTGGATAAAAGTTATACACATTATCTACGTTTTATCTGAACTATGAGGGATGTAAATACTGAGGATCTTATACCTTCTGATAGAATAGATTTGGTTTTATCTGAACTATGAGGGATGTAAATGAAATTATGGTTTGATTGTTGAGGAGGTGTTAAATGGTTTTATCTGAACTATGAGGGATGTAAATCTGCATAAAGCCTCAGAATAAGCTCATTAGCAATAGCAGGTTTTATCTGAACTATGAGGGATATAAATTTAAATTGATAACGTATATAAGTTGTGTCTGTTACTGTAAAAGTCAATATATTTTTGTACAAAAAGTGGAATATAATTTTGTACAAAAAATGTACTAAGATGCATTCGAAGAACTGTTAAAATATTCAACTTTTGACTTTAATCTATATGAAGGCCCTTTTATTGATATAACATGCGAATGATGAAGTAATCTATCCAATATTGCATTGGCTAATGTTGCTGATCCAAATACTTCTGCCCAATTAGAAAAGGGCATATTAGTTGTAATAATAGTACTATGCTTTTCATACCTTTTAGATATTAGCTGAAAAAATATATTTGAAGCATCTGTGTCTATTGGTAAATATCCTACTTCGTCTATTATTAACACTTTATACTTTGAAAAATGTTTTAATCGGATCTCTAAACGGTTTTCTGCTAATGCCTTTTTTAATTGAGACATTAATTCTTGAAAATGAATGAATAGGTAGAATATCTGTGCTTAGCACATTCTATCCCTATGGCGGTGGCAAGATGTGTCTTGCCTACCCCAGGGGTTCCTACAAACAATATATTTTCGTTATTTTCTACAAATCTTAAGCTTTTTAAATCAAGAATTTCTTGTTTGTTTATGCTTGGTTGAAATTCAAAATCAAAATCATCAAGTTCTTTTAAAAAAGGGAAGTTTGCTACTTTAACACATGCAAGTATTGCTTTTTCTTGTTTTGATTTTATTTCTAAATTGCTTAGTTCATATAGAGCATCTATAACACTTTTTTCTCCTGATTTAATCAGGTTTAAGTACGTATCTATATTATTATTTTTTATGTTATTTAATCCAAGTTCTTCTAAATTGTTTAATAGCTTAATATAGTTACTCACATTTTCACTTACCTATGCAATAATTTATCTAATTCATTAAGATTATTTGTACATATTTGTTCAATATCTTCTCTATTTTTGATGAGATTTTCCATTAATTCTCTATAATGAGATTCATGATAGTTTACCTTTTTTATCACACTTAATATATGGACAGATATCAAATCTGTGTTAAAATATATATGTAACTCATTTTCTACTGTTTTAAGAGTTACAGTTTTGTTTATATATTTTGGAGGGACTGAGTATCTACTCCCCTTGTAATATATCATAGAATCTTTATGGACAGTTGCTTTTTGCTCGAAGTTCATATAACTTTCTATGATATCATTACTTGGTAGCGGAGATAGATACTCCTTCTCTTTTTGGAATAATATTATCGTTTGTATCCCTGTTGATTGATTTGTGGATTGATTAACTTTTTTGTTTATTTCATCGATTATCTTTATTAAATCTTCTTCATTTTCAAATTCACCATTGTATGGCAGTAACCAATCAATAAATTTATTAGATGATTCCACCTTTCCTTTGGTATATGAGTGCCTTGGTTTACATAAGCGTATCTTAAAGCCAAAATCATTTGCAAATGCTTTTATTTTATTATTTATCTTCCTCCCCTCGTTTGTTATATCAACTACTGTTTTCATATTGTCAAAAAGTATTTCCTCCGGAACACCTCCTGTAGCTTTAAATGCGTTTATCAAGCATTCAACTACATCTTGTTGAGTTTTTGCTTTCCTATATTCAAAGTAGCAATATCTTGAATATCCAAGTTTATAGTTAAATACATTAACATTAACAACGAATTCTTCTCCATATCTCGAAACTAATTTTATGTCTTCCTTCCAATCTACCTGGGCCTGTTTTCCCGCAGGAGTTTCAAATCGTGGATGACCACTTGCTTTTATTTCATCATAGTATTTATCTAATTTACTTTGTTTATTTCTTGTTTTTGGCTTACCTTCATATCCTTCATAATACTTTTTAACAGTTCTCCTATCTACTCCATATTCTCTTGCTAATTCTGAAAAATTAGGTTTTATCTCCATATAGCCTTAAATATACTAATTTGACCTAATAGATTTTTCATTTTTGGTATCCCTCATACAAACAGAAGGATACCAAATTTATGTACAAATCTGTACATTTTTATTTTCCACTTTTCGTACATTCTTATTTTATTATTTACAGTTACATGTTTTATCTGAACTATAAGGGATATAAAGTTTCCTCACTCCTTTACTTATCAAGTGCTTCTGTAGAACATTGTGCTATGCTCTGCCCATTAATACAAAACTTAATCTCTTTCTCCTCTGCCTTTTCTTTTTCTGCATTAATGGTGGTAGGAACAAGCTTAATATCAACGTAAGGGAATTCATCCCAAGCATCATAAAACTCTACTCTGAGCAATCCACGTACTTTCATGCCATCGATATACACTTCAGTACCTATTGTTTTTAATTATTTCCATATTATACCATATTTCCATTGTTTTCCTACTTTCTCAAGGCATAATAAAAACACTCTTTGTTGAGTGCCTACTCGCTTTGGTTTGGCTTCATTCCCGCAAGTTTGAGTATGCTTTCAGGGGGTTCTTCGTTTAGAACATTGCGGTATAAGCTAACAAGCTTTTTAGCTGCTTTGCGTTTTTCTTCCATTGGTGCATCTACACCGCCACGTGCACCTGCCAAAGCTGCAGCTGCTGCGTGTATGCCATTTCTATTTAAAGTACCATCTGGTTCACGGACTGGCAGTTTGCACTGTTCCTTGCTTGTATATTCGCTTTTTGGCACAAGGTGTATTAGACATGCTTCCCACCATTGTTCTTTATCATAGTCACTCTCACTAAAATTGCTCCATGGCTTATTAGAAACCTTCTCAGACACTTGGTACTCACCTCCTTACAAGAAGGCATAAAAATACCACCTCAACCTTGCTCGGTTAGGTGGTTAAATTTGGGGTTTTAACTCGCCTTTTGCAACTTTATCCATATGCCACCACCAACCTGTTTCACCATTTGGTGGGCCTTTTACAAAAGGCGCAAGTTTATCAGCATATTTTAAAACTTTTTTTTGTAATTCTTTGCCTTCGGGTGTCTCGATTAGCTGTTTTTCTTGAAGAATATCAAGGATGTTCAATAAATAACTTACCGCAAAATAATCAGGTTCTTCCTCTTCAAAAATATCAAGACTTTCAGCTTCCATTTTAGCTTGTTCAAGTATTCCCATATTCTCACCTCACAAAATTCGGATATATGGCTGTTTTTCCAAATACTTTGCCCAATCTTCTTTATCCTCGAATGCCCAACCACTTGCATCCCTATTCATATGCTCATTAAACAAAGCTAAATTCACCTTGCGTTTTTCATATTTTACAAATGCCCAGCAAATATCTCCACGCTGTGGGTCTCTAAATGTGTATATCTCATCAGCATTTTTCTTGGTTTGCAACAAGAATTTTTTATATTTTGTTATATGTTCTTCTGTAATTTCTTTTTGATTTCTTGGTATCGTCTCATCAAATGTATACCCATGTTTTGCAACGTGATATTTTTCACGATACAACTCCTTTTCTTTTCTTGCCTCTAATATTAGCTCCTTTTTAATAAGCCAATGCGTGTTATCCCACTCAATTTGCCTTAGCTCAGCCAACTTTTTAATTAAAACTGAATAATCTTTTTCATTTTCTATTATAACTCTTGCTTGCTCATCATACAACTTTTTATTTTTAAGAGATAGTGTCAAGATACTGTAGGATTTTTTTAAGACAACCCCTGTAACTTACTTAATTCAGGGCTTCGTCTTATCATGTTTTTTATATGACTTGTGCATATTTTATTGCTCTTAAAATCCTGTATATTGGCGTTACTTTCCCTATATTCAAAACCGTAATATTATTTATCTTTTCATTTGTAGACGTTTTAATTCTTCTTACCGCCTCTTTTATTTGCTTCTTCGTTAATTTGTAACTTCCTTCATTTATATTCTTTCTCTTACCCCATTCTACTTCTCTTAAGTCTCCTCCATTCTTGCTGAATACCCTTAATTTCGCCATTAACTTTAATCCTTCTCTACTCCATCCCAATGGATTCCTGCTTAGTCTTACTGAAAATACATGGCTTATATGCCCTTCTGCACTGCACCCTATTACATCTTTGTCTTTGTTGTATATCTCTATCCCTTCCCAATTGTTTAGTATGTATTTCCTTGCTTCTTTTATCTTCTCTTTCTCCCTCTCTTCCTCTGCTGCCTTTATTAGTTCATCAAATATCTTCTTCACTCCTTCTTTATCTCCTTCATTTATTGCTCTCCATATCTTTTCCCTGTATTTTGGCTCTTTTGATGTGGCTTTTAATACGTATTTGTTTAAATGATATCTGTCTAACACAAACCTTGATTTTGCTATCCACTCTAATCCCTCTTTTATCCACGGTGCTCCATCTCCTGCTATGTATATCTTCTCTATCTTCTCTTCTTTGTAGTTTTCTTCTATGTAATTTGCTACATCTATCCATATGTCTTCTGCTTTCTCTCCTACGTATGCCTTGTAATGCACATTTCTCAGTACATCTCTACCATTTCTCTCTTCTTTACCTTCATGTATGTATATCAATCGCGGTGTTTCATTGCTGCCATCTTGCAAAGGCACATGGTCTTCATCTGCTTCTATGTATAATACCCTTACTTCTTTCTTCTCTTTTATTTCTCTCTTTACTTCTACTTCTCCTATTTCCCTTATTGCGTTTAATACTGTCTGTTTACTTAACTCCTCTGGACATGCTTTTTTACTGCTTCTTTCATATGATTCTTCTATTGCGTTCTCTACTAACTTTATTTTTACACCTTTTTCTATCCTATCGTGCCGCCCTATCTCTAATGCATCATCCACCAAATATGTATATCTTCCATCCTCTCTGGATTTGTAATATGTCCTCTCATATTCTATATCCCCAAGGATTGTGGTTAATCTCTTTTTATCTTTCCTCTCTACTACCCATTTTTCTTTCCTTCTCTTGTCTTCTTTTATTATCTTATCTAACTCTTCAATAATTGCTTCTATTGCCTCTCTACCTAGTTTGTCCGTTAGTTCCTTTATCCTTGCTGCAAGCTCTGTAATATTCATTCCTTTGTTTAATAAATCACTAAAAATTTCTATCACTTCTCTAGTGAAATTTAGAGCATTTTGTAGTATAATATCTTCAAAGATATGTTTGTTCACAAGAGACACCCCTTTCTGTGTTGTTTTGTTTTCCATAATCTATTTTATCACAGGGGTTGTCTCTTGTTTTTTTTTACTCAAAAAATCCTACGATAATTTTACACTATGTTTTTAAGATATTCTCTTTTCACTTTATTGTAAAATTGCTGTTTCCGTTTTTCCTGTGCTTCTTTATATGCTTCCTTTTCTTTCTCACTTCTTGGATCCTCAGTTAACGATGTATTACTATACTTTTCTGTTTCTTCAGCATTAGGGTCAAGTTCTCGCACATATGGCATTAGTACATGTCTACAGTTTGGATGACGGGGAATAACTACACCATCTTCTCCGTACTTTGGATATCTCCCATCTTTACCTGAAAGGCTGTATACTTTACCCTGAATTGGTGCACATAAATGACATGTTGGATAATGCGTAGAAATCCTCACTAAATCAATATCGAATTCCTTGCAAGCGTTGATTGTCGCTACTGTCGCCGCTTCTCTTGTCAATGTCCTTGCAACCATTTCAGCATAACTATCAAGCCTCCATTCTCTACCTAGTCTGTCTTTAAAGCCTGTTAAACCCTTGCTCAATAGCCTCTCCATCAAATCTTTTTTCATCTGCTGCCATGTTTCACCACTGACATACTTTTTACCTGCTGCTTCTAAACTTGCTTTTCTAAAATAATCATCAAATTTACGTCCCACAAACTGAGTTGCATCTCTAAGATTATCATAAAGATTTTGCGCTAACACATCCACTGCTCTCTGATGCAACTGGCTAAAACTCGGATTTTGTATTGCCTCACCTTTTAACTGTTGAATAAAAGCCATCACTGCAATATAGTTCTGCTGATATATCTTTGGAACATTTTCCTCTATCCATTTTGCAGCATTATTATCTAACTGTTCTAATATCTGCATTATTTGTTTGAGAATATCTTTGAAATAAATTGTATCTTGTTTCTTTGCTTCTTTTTCCAATATTACTTTAAGAATATTCAAGAAACCCTGCCGATAGAGTTCGACAAGGCTTTGTATGAGTTTTTCTTCGTCAAAGTTAGGCATTATCTATCACTCACTTTGTTGTTGCTGATTCTGTTGTGTTTGTAATGTTGTTGTAAATAATGCTGGAGCCTCTTGTGCTGTCTCAACCGCTATCTTCGCTAGTTCTTGTTTTAAAGTCTCTGCATCAAATTCAAATAAATGTTTTAAAGCTGTTTCTCTGCTTATAAGCCCGTTTTGAACAAGCATTGAATAGATTTCTGCCTGCTCTTTTTCATCATCTGGTAATCCGTCGTTCCAAGCTATATTAATTGTCTCTAGTTCTATCCCATTGCCATATAAAGCATCTAATTTACTTGCAAGCCGTAAAATTTTCTTTATAGCAGGGTCAAACCTCATGCGTATTCGGTTTACTTTTGCTAAAGGTGCCATCATTAACCTTCTCAATGCACTTCCGCTTTCTGCTAAACCCTGTTTAAGTTGCCCAAAAGCTGCTGCTGATGTCTCTGATAGCGCATAAAATTGCTCCATTAACAGGTCTATTTCTCTAAATGCAGCATCAAGCTTCCCATCCCACACCACATAACCCGGTGGTTGTTCGCCTTGTTCTACAGGAAAATATTTTCCTCCTCCTCTGACAACCCACTCACCGAGCTCGTTTTGTTCAAGTGCTGTAGCAGGCCCATACATGTTAGGGTCAGCGTGCTTATCAAGGATTCTACTTATCTGTGCAATTCTGACTTCTATCTCTTGAATTATACTATCAAGGTCGCTGTAGTCATCCAAGCCGTATATTCTGTCGCTTGTCTGCATATTATGCACTGGTACCACTAAGAAATCATCAATTCCCGTATATATTTCCGGTTCTAAATCCGGGTAAAAAGTTTTTATATCAATTTCGTTTTTTATAATTTCATCTTGCAATTCAAAAAGTTTATTTGTGATTTTACCTCTTTCGTGTATTTCAAGTCTAAGATAAGTTGTCTTTTTGTCTTTGCTCAATAACGTTGGTGTCGCAATATCAAACGTCCATGCTATTACATGAGCTTGCACATCTTTGATGTTGTCTGCAGTCACAACAAGAAACCAAAGCGATGGTGGAACTGCTTCTATAATTGCTCTTTTATCATATCTTGTTTTAAATATGCCATCGCCATATCTACTTAAATCTATTGCTACTTCGTAAGCCGTGTTTAAAAAGTTATTATTTTTGATAATTTTATCTAACTGTTCTTGCTCTTTACTTCCTGTTTCTCCTGCTGTTATTCTAGGTGGTTCTCCTAATAACAAATCTGCCCATAACGTCGATAAACGTTTAGGCCAATTTAAAATAATCTCTAGCGTTGCTTTTTTGTCATCTCTAAGCAACCTAATCCAATCTTTAAATACAAGTTCATGCCTACCTTCAAAGAGCTTTCTGTTTTGGTCATAACGCTGTAGTCTTTCCATTTCGCTATCTGGAGGCCATTTTGCACCAATATCAAAAAAACTCAAATCCGTTATCATACCATCATCACCTTATTATACGAAACGAAAATTTCGGATAATTACCAGCCCACTGGTTTATCTATGACCTTCATACTATGCCTCATTGTATATAAACCATAACGTTCGGCATCACTTGCATGGTCATTTTGTTTGAGTGACTTATCTTCTCCTTTTTGTTGTGCTTTTGTATCCCAAACATAAGAAGCTTTTTCTTTTATCAAATTCTTGCAGCTTTCATGAATGAAATATCTGTTGTTGCTAAGCAATGTTGATACATACCTAATACCGTCAAGCACTTCGTTATCTGCTTTTCTAACATTAAAAAATCCGTCTTTGCGAAGCTGAGCTATAAAGCTCGCTGCCGACGGATCAACTACTATGTTTGTTATATGTTTGTCACCGATAAACTCTTTCAAGTCTCGTGAATATTCAGCGTCTGTTTTTTGTCGCCCTCCTTTGCTACTGTCGTAATAAATATTCTTTCAAATTATAATAAGTATTACCCTTTTTCCCTTGCAATAAAAACACCGTTGGATTATTCGTACCGTAGTCAACAGCTACCCAATATCTTTCGCATTCCGGTATTTCCGTAATAATATGTTTGCTTTCATCAAACATATCATAAATGACGCCCTCGGCAAGTACCCATAAACCAAGAATAAACCTCTTATACCAAAGGCCTGTATACTCTTGTTTTATCTGAAGATGGATATAAACGAAGTTATCGACTGCAACAAGTTAATAGAAGAAGTTTTTTCTCTTTTAATGATGCATAAAGATCTGGGATAGTTGAATATTGTTTTCGCTAATGAAACTTCTCAATTGTTTCTTTTTGTTAATATTTTTGTTAAAAGTAATATTTTTAGAAACTTCTTTCTTCGTGTGGTTTATATTTTTAATCTTTGCCAAGAAAAAGTATGAAATATTAATCTAAAAATACACAAAATATTTTTCATTCAACTTAGATAAGCCCTCAAAACTGAGGGCTTCAATTTACTCTTCATTTTCTATTCTTGCAGTAGAAACAACCCTGTCACCATCATCCAGCTTCATAAGAGTTACACCTCTCGTGTCTCTGTGCATCTTAGATATTTCAGACACCTTCATTCTTATAAGAATTCCATTTGCAGAAATTATCATAAACTCATCTTCCGGATTTACCGACCTTATAGATACTAATTTACCGGTTTTTTCACTAAGTCTTATTGCAATTATTCCTTTTCCCGCTCTTGTTTGAAGCCTGTATTCCTCTAAATCAGTTCTTTTTCCAAATCCTTTTTCTGTAACTACCAAAATTTCGCTACCCGGGTGAACAAGGTCCATTTCTACCACTTCATCATCTTCTCTCAAGGAAATAGCTATTACACCCTTTGCCACTCTTCCCATAGGCCTTATGTCTTTTTCATTGAACCTTATAGCATAGCCTTTAGCAGTTCCTATAATTATTTCTCTTTCTCCATTTGTCAATTTTGTATTTATAAGCTCGTCATTCTCCTCCAATGTAATAGCTATTATACCATTCCTTTTAATCGACCTGAATTCTTCTATAGAAGTCTTTTTTATTATGCCTTTTTTAGTACACATAACAACATATTTAATATCTTGAGACTTTTTAAGAGGAATAACCGCTGTGACTTTTTCTCCTTGACCTATCTGTATGAGATTGACAATAGCTGTGCCTTTTGCCTGCCTTCCTGTTTCAGGAATATCTATAGTTCTTAAACTATATACCTTCCCTTTGTTTGTAAAGAACAACAATCTGTCATGAGTTGTAGTAATAAAAATATCCCGTACAAAGTCATCTTCTCTTGTTGATATACCTAATATGCCCTTTCCCCCACGTTTTTGCGCCTTATAAGTATCAAGAGGCATTCTCTTTATATATCCATAGTGAGTCATTGTCACTACAACATCTTCCAATTGAACTAAATCCTCTAAATCTAGCTCTTCTTCTTTTGCCACAATGTTTGTCTTTCTCGGAGTAGCGTATTTATCTTTTATTTCTAAAAGCTCTTTTTTAATTATTTCCAGTACTTTTCTTTCATCTGCCAAAATTCCTTTTAATTCTTTTATCTTTTCCATTAACTCTTTAAGCTCATCTTCTACTTTTTGCCTTTCAAGCCCCGTCAGTCTTCCTAATCTCATATCAACTATCGCTTGTGCTTGTTTTTCGCTCAATCCAAACTTGTCCATTAAATTTTGCTTAGCAATTGCTTCTGTCTTTGAACTTCTTATTATGTTTATAACTTCATCAATATGGTCAAGAGCAATTTTTAGCCCTTCTAAAATATGTGCTCTTTCTTCCGCTTTTCTTAAGTCAAACTTAGTCCTTCTCGTTACAACATCCGCTTGATGATCTACATACTTTTCTATAATTTGCTTAAGGTTTAATATCTTCGGCTCCCCGTCTACAAGAGCCAACATTATAGCTCCAAAGGTCTGCTGCATTTGCGTGTGCATGTAAAGTTTATTAAGTATCACCTTTGGATTGACATCTTTTTTTAGTTCTATTACAACTTTCATTCCATTTCTATCAGATTCATCTCTCAAATCAGAAATTCCTTCTATGTGCTTTTCGCGAACTAGCTCAGCAATTTTTTCAATTAACTTAGCTTTAAGCACCATATAAGGAATTTCAGTAATTACAATTCTCGTCTTACCGTGGTGTTCTTCAATTTCTGCCTTTGCTCTAACGACAATTTTGCCTCTTCCTGTCTCATAAGTCTCTTTTATACCGTCTCTTCCTAAAATTACTCCTCCTGTAGGAAAGTCAGGCCCTTTTATATATTTCATTAGTTCATCTACTGAAATATAAGGATTGTCTATATAAGCGATAATTCCGTCTATGACCTCTCCTAAATTGTGAGGAGGAATATTGGTAGCCATACCTACGGCAATTCCTTGAGACCCGTTAACTAAAAGATTAGGAAATCTTGAAGGAAGCACTACCGGTTCTTTTAATGTTTCGTCAAAGTTTGGCACAAAATCTACTGTTTCTTTATTTATATCCGTAAGCATTTCAAGGGCAATTTTTGAAAGCCTCGCTTCTGTATACCTCATGGCAGCTGGGGGGTCTCCATCTATGCTTCCAAAGTTTCCATGCCCATCTATCAAAGTTTCTCTCATTGAAAAATCCTGTGCTAGTCTCACTAAAGTATCATAAACAGCCGCATCACCATGAGGATGATATTTCCCTAAAACTTCACCAACAACTGCAACACTTTTTTTATATGGCTTATCAGGAGTTAATCCTAACTCATTCATAGCATAAAGAATTCTTCTATGAACTGGTTTTAAACCATCTCTTACATCTGGCAATGCCCTTCCAACAATTACACTCATTGCATAATCTATATAAGATTTTTTCATTTCATCTTCAATATCTACTGGAATTACTTTATCTTCGCTCATCTATTCCACCTCTTATATGTCTAAATTTCTTACTGTTTTTGCATATCTTTCTATAAATTCTCTTCTTGGCTCAACTTTGTCTCCCATTAAAATAGTAAAAATTTCATCTGCGGCTATTGCATCCTCTAATGTAACTTTAAGAATTGTCCTTTTCTCTGGATCCATAGTTGTATCCCACAATTGGTCAGCATTCATTTCTCCAAGACCTTTATACCTTTGAACAGTATAATTTTCCCTTCCAATCTCATTTAAAATCCTGTCTAATTCCTTATCAGAGTAAGCATAATATACCTTTTTACCTTTTGTAATTTTATACAAAGGCGGTTGAGCAATGTACACATTTCCATTTTCGATTAAAGGTCTCATAAACCTATAGAAAAACGTTAAAAGCAACGTCCTAATATGACTTCCATCTACATCCGCATCTGTCATTATGACTACTTTGTGGTATCTTAATTTACTTATATCAAATTCATCTCCTATTCCCGTACCTAAAGCAGTTATCATTGCTCTTATCTCTTCATTAGAGAGTATCTTGTCAAGTCTCGCCTTTTCCACATTTAAAATTTTCCCTCGTAGTGGAAGTATCGCTTGAAATCTACTATTTCTACCTGTTTTAGCAGAACCTCCAGCAGAATCACCTTCTACCAAGAAAAGCTCACACTTAGAAGGGTCTTTTTCCGAACAGTCAGCAAGTTTTCCCGGTAAAGTAGTATTTTCAAGTGCGGATTTTCTTCTAGTGAGTTCTCTGGCTTTTCTCGCTGCTTCTCTCGCCCTTGCAGCTTGTGTAGCCTTTTCTACTATTACTTTTGCAACCGAGGGATTTTCTTCTAAAAAAGCCGATAGTTTCTCTATCACTACATTTTCTACAATAGACCTCATTTCAGAATTTCCTAATTTTGTTTTAGTCTGGCCTTCAAACTGTGGGTTTTTTAACTTTACACTTACAATAGCAGTCAGGCCCTCTCTTACATCTTCACCCTGCAAATTTTTCTCGTTATCTTTTATAATTCCGTATTTTCTAGCATAGTCATTGATAACTTTAGTAAGAGCACTTTTAAATCCAACAAGATGAGTACCACCTTCTCTAGTATCAATATTATTGGCAAAACTAAAAATATTTTCAGTATACGTATCATTATACTGCATGCAAACCTCTACTTCATAGTCAGTGTTTTTTGCTTCCATGTATATAGGTTCCTCATGTAAAACTTCTTTATTTCTATTGAGATATTTCACAAAAGATATAATTCCACCTTCGTAGTTAAAGACCTCTTCCTTTCCGTCTCTTTCATCTATAAGCTTTATATTTATACCTTTATTTAAAAAAGCTAATTCTCTTAATCTTTGAGCTAATACATCATAATTGAATACAGTTTCCTCAAAAATTTCTTTATCTGGCTTAAAAGTAATAGTCGTACCCGTCTCTTCTGTTTCCCCAATAATCTCTAAATCAGTTTTTGGTACTCCTCTTTCATATGTTTGCCTAAAAATTTTCCCACGCTGTTTTACAACAACTTCCAATTTTTCAGATAATGCATTTACAACAGAAACACCTACTCCGTGTAATCCTCCAGATACTTTGTAAGCATCATTATTAAATTTTCCACCTGCGTGTAACATCGTTAAAGCTACTTCTACAGCCGGTTTTCCAACTTTTGGGTGTATATCTGTAGGTATACCTCTCCCGTCGTCTTCAACCGTTATGGAATTATCTTTGTGTATAGTAACTACTATATTTTTGCAATACCCTGCCAATGCTTCATCTATACTATTATCTACTACCTCGTATACAAGGTGATGCAATCCCCTGCTGCCAGTAGAACCTATATACATTCCTGGCCTCTTTCTTACGGCTTCTAAACCCTCTAATATTTGAATTTGACTCGCAGTATAAGTTTCATCCTTTGCCATATTCACAACCTCCGCAAATTTATCCAACAGTTTTATTTTATCATTATTTTAAAAATTGCTCAATTCAAAATATTTCCCGAAAAATTTTCCCGGGAAATGAGATAATTTTATTTTTATTATTACCTATAATATAATAATACTTAACACATGTACCTATAATATAATATACTTAAATTGGAGGGAATTCAATGGCTACCTCTGAAGATTTTTTAAAACTTGACATAAGAATATACAAATTGCTGACTTCGTATCCGAAGTTTTATGAGTAGATGATGAAGAAGGAAATGTAGTATTGCTTTAACCAGAAAGAGGAGTAAAAATAGGAAATAAAATTTACTAGAAGGTGGTAAATAGTGAAATTTTTAAGTGTCAACTTAGGTAAACTTGTGAACATATCTTGTAAGATAACAGGAAAAGGTGGAACATCTTTACCTGGAAAAATAGCGCTTAAATCTGATTCTCGATTAATAAAAAAGTTAATTGAACCTCTAAAAGAAAGCAAAGTGATGATAACAGGTACAAATGGCAAAACTACAACTTCTGGATTAATAGCCCATATTTTGAATACCGCTGGAAAAAGTATTGTACATAATAAAGAAGGAGCAAATATGAAAACAGGAATTGCAACTGCTTTAATAAAAAGCAGCGATTTTTTAGGAAATTTAAAAAAAGAAGCAGCCGTTTTTGAGGTAGACGAAGCAAACATGCCAATTGTAATTGAAGATATAAATCCTAATATAGTAATAATAACTAACTTTTTTAGAGACCAATTAGACAGATACGGAGAATTAGATATAACAGTAGAAAAAGTAAAAAACGCCCTTTTAAAACTGCCACAAGAATCTATAATATTACTAAATGCTGATGAACCTTTTACAGCTTCAATAGGAGATGAGATAAAATCAAAAGTCTTTTACTATGGAATTGATGACAACATTGAAGGAATTAACTCATCTTCTTTTGAACAAAAATACTGTCCTATTTGTGGCCACAAATACGAATATAGAAGAATATATTACGGGCAACTGGGAGACTATTACTGCCCCAATTGTGGCAAAAAGCGACCAAATCCTCATTTTAAAGCTACTAATATATTTTTAAATGAAGATGGAATAAATTTTAATCTATACTATAAAGATAAAATCTTTACATTTAAAAGTAGATTAATAGGCATATACAACGTTTATAATTTATTAGCAGCTATATCTGCTAGCATTTTGTTGAACATAGACTTTAACACTATATCAAAAGCAACAGAAAACTATTGGCCAATAGAAGGAAGATTGCAAAAAACTAAAATAAAAAACAAAAAAGCTATAATAAATTTAATTAAAAACCCTATTGGTTTTGAAAGCACCTTAAATATGCTATCTCAATTTAATAAACCTTTAAACCTTTTAATCTCTATAAATGATAACTACGCGGATGGAAGAGATGTATCTTGGTTGTGGGACGTAAACCTAGAAGACTTTTTATCAAAAACAAAGGTAAATTATATAATAACTTCTGGTTTAAGAGCTGAAGACATGGCAGTAAGACTCAAATATGCAAATTTTGATATTAATAAAATAAAAGTTATAAACTCTGTAGATAAAGCTCTTGATACAATATCTGAACTAACTAAGGAAGAATTAATAGCAGTACTTCCCAATTATACATCTCTTTATGATGTAAATAAATACTTAAACTCATAGGAGGAAAAAGAATGAAACTTGTCATTGGTCATATGTATCCAGACTTATTAAATTTATATGGAGACTTAGGAAATATTTTGACATTAAAAAGAAGAAGTGAATGGCGAAACATTGAAACCGAAGTAAAATCAATTACGGTAGATTCAAATACGAATTTTACTGATATAGATATACTTTTTTTAGGAGGCGGATCTGATAGAGAACAAAAAATTGTAAGCGACGACTTGACAATCAAAAAGGGTAAAAATCTTAAATCAGCTATTGAAGACGGTTTGACTGTATTAGGTATATGTGGTGGATACCAACTTTTAGGAAATTATTATCAAACCTCAAAAGGTGAGAAAATAGAAGGCGTTGGTGTATTAGATATGTGGACTGTTGCTGGTACCAAAAGGATGATAGGAAATGTAGTAATCGATGCGAATATAAATGAAAAAAACTTTAAAATGGTGGGCTTTGAAAATCACTCTGGGAAAACATATCTTGGAAAATCTAGTCCTTTAGGGAAAGTAATAATTGGAAGTGGAAATAACGGAGAAGATAAAACAGAAGGATGTATTTATAAAAATGTGTATGGAACATACCTTCATGGGCCAGTACTTCCTAAAAATCCTGAATTTGCAGATATTTTAATTGAAACTGCTTTAAAGAGAAAATATGGCAAAGTAGAATTAACTCCTTTGGACGATTCTTTAGAACAGCAAGCTAAACAATCTTTGATAGAAAGATTTGTAAAAAAATAGAGGCCCCTAGGCCTCTATTTTTTTACAATATAACTTCGCATTTTTCCTTATCAACCTTTTTCCCATTTATTTTTACTTCTTCAATTTCATCAAAATTTTTCAACACAAATTTATATTTCTTTACTCCCTTCTCATATCCCGAGTGAATCCTATCAAATTTTATATCTATTTTTCCCCCTTGATATTTAAAGCCTATTTCAAAGAGGTTATAAATCCCTTTAGTATAATCAAAGGACTTTCCATCATCTTCATAATGAAGATAATGCCCTTCTTCTCCCTTATAAATCTCTATTATTATCTCTTTTATCTCTTTTTCTCCAACAAAGGATTGAGGTTGTTGCTTTAATAATATTCCTCCTTTTTTTACAAAAAGAGGTACTATATCTATGGGAGCATCCACAAGATAATAGCTTTCTCCTTTAAATTCTTTCCCTGTCCAATAATCATACCATATACCCTTCGGCAAATACACTTCTCTTTTTTCTTTAGAAGGTAAGTATATAGGTGCAACCAATAAATTATCTCCTAACAGAAATTCGTCGTATATTTTATGAGTGTTTTCATCATCTTGATATTCAAAAACCAATGGTCTCATAATAGGATAGCCTTTTTGAGATGCAATGTAAAACAAATCATATAAGTAAGGCAAAAGTTCATATCTCATTTTTATATATTTTCGAGAAATATCCTCCGCTTTTTTGCCAAAAGACCAAGGTTCTTGATCTTTAGTCCCTATCGCAGAGTGAACCCTTAAAAAAGGAGTAAAGATAGCCGCTTCTATCCACCTTATAAAAAGTTCTTCATTGCAATCTCCTTCAAATCCCCCCACATCTGCTCCTGCAAACGGTTGTCCAGAAAGCCCAATATTTATAAGCATTGGCATCATCATAAGAAGGTGTTCGTACAAACTTTTGTTATCACCTGTCCACATTGCTGCATATCTTTGTATGCCTGAAAAACCAGCTCTTGTCAACACAAAAGGCCTTTCATTAGGTTTTATTCTTAGTAAACCATCTCTTGTTGCCATTGCCATGTAATTTGCATAAACGTTATGGGCTTCTTTGTGAAGTATCTTTTCTCCATCTAAAATATGAATATTATCCTCTGGCATAGTTTTAGTAGGAGTTTCAAATACGGCTGGCTCATTCATATCATTCCATATACCATCAATTCCATCCTTTATAAATTCTCTGTGCTTTTCACCCCACCAATATCTTACTTCTTCTTGTAAAAAGTCAGGAAAACAAGCTTCCCCTGGCCATACTTTTCCAACGTAGGTTATACCGTATTTATCCTTTACAAAATAACCCTTTTCAATTCCTTCTCTGTAAACATGGTAGTCGTAATCCCTCTTAACTCCTGGATCTACAATCGTCACTACTTTAAATCCCATTTCTTTAAGCTGCTTTAGCATTTCTTTATAATTTTTAAATGTATCTTTATTCCATGTGAAAACTCTATATCCTTCCATGTAATCTATATCGAGATATATCACGTCACAAGGAATATCTTTTTCTCTAAAAGTTTTTGCAATCTTGAGTACTCTCTCTTGCGGAGTATAACTATATCTGCTTTGTTGATAACCTAATACCCATAATGGCGGCAGGCTCATCCTTCCTGTAAGATATGTATAATTTTCCACAACCTCTTTTATGTCTCGTCCGTATATAAAGTAGTAGTTCATCTGGCCGCCATATGCTCCAAAAAAGTAATATTCTTGGCTTTCCTGTCCCATATCAAAAAAAGACCTAAAGCTATTGTCTAAAAATATTCCATAAGTGTGATAATCGTTCATTCCTATGAAAAAAGGATAAGACTCATATAAAAGTTTTGTAGTCTGGTTATGAGTCATAAACTCATCTGTATTCCACATCTCTAACCTTTCGCCTTTTTTGTCGAGATATCCTGCTTTTTCTCCAAAACCGTAAAAATGGTCTTCTCTTAACTTTTTATAGCATCTAACATCTGTTTCACTAAATTTTACTCCTCCCTTGTAATCCTCATTAATTATACTTTCATTTTTATCTAAGAAACTCACAGAAAGGTCATTTTTGTCTATTTTTACTTTTAAAGAATTAGTTTCAATTAATATACTTTCTAATTCTTCTTTTAAAGTGAACTTAGGAATATCGTATTCTTTTCTTTCTATAGCAATTGTATCTTTCCTTTTTTCTTCTTTATCACTTACAAAAACGTTAATAATTTTATCGCTTAATACCCTAAGCTCCAGCTTTCTTTTTTCATTTCTTACAATAATTCCTTCTGATGTTTTTATCAATTTGATACCTCCCTATGCATCTATTTTTTGTGTTCTTTTTATAAGGGTAAAAGCAGAAATTGGTGATAAATAAATAACACTTCTCTTATCCCTTTCTGTGATTATAAAAGACTTTGGCTTCTCACTAGAAATTCTTACAATAAACCCTTCTTCCTCTGCTATTTTTAAAAACTGTAAAGTTGCCTCCGAAGTAGTTACAACATCCATGTCAAAAATAGCTATAATGTCTTTGTCAGAGACTACCACATTGCCGCCTAAATGGACATACATTTTTTGACCCCCTACTCCTTAATAACAACTCCATTAGATATCTTAAAATAACAATCTCCTTTTAAATCTCTTTTTGTAGTATGGGTTATAAAAGTCTGAAAACCTTTTAATTTCTCTAAGACATACTTTTTTCTATTTTCATCTAATTCTGACATTACATCATCCAAAAGCAGTACTGGTTTTTCATTAGTCGCCTTTTTTAAAATTTCAAACTCTGATAATTTAAGGCACAAAGCCGCTGTTCGCTGTTGACCTTGAGAAGAATACACTCTTGAATCATAGCCGTTTATAATAATTTTAAAATCTTCCCTATGGGGACCAACTTGTGTTGTAAGATACTTTAAATCCAAATCTATATTCTTTGATAATTTTTCTTTCAATCTTTTTTTTACTGTCTCTTCATCTGAAGCATCTTTCAGTCCCACACTATTTAAGTAGACAATTTCCGCTTTTTCATTGGAAATTTCAAGTAAAAATTTTTTTATATTAATTTCTAGGTTTTTTAAATAATTTTGTCTCACCATAATTATTTTTGCCCCGTATTCTACTAATTGGTCATCAAAAATTTCCAATATATTTTTACTTTTTCCTTCTTTTATGTTTTTTAATAGTTTATTTCTATTCATTAGTATTTTGTTATATTGCATGAGGTTATAGAGATAATTCTTTTCAATAATAGATATACAAGAGTCTAAATATTTTCTGCGATGGGAAGGTCCTTCTTTTATTATATTTAAATCTTCAGGAGAAAAAATGACTGTCAAAAGTTGCCCTAAAAGTTCGGAAATCGACTTTATTTTATTGCTATTTACTTTAATAACTTTATTACCATCTTTTTTATATCCAAACTCTATTTTTTTATCGTTATTTTCTTGACAAATTATTGCTTTTACATAAAAATAATTTTCTCCAAATCTTACTAGCTCTGTACTTTTACTCCCTCTAAAAGACCTTCCCATGCTTAAAAGTCTAATACTTTCTAATAAATTGCTCTTCCCTTGTGCATTTAAACCATAAAATATATTTATTCCTTCGCAAAATTCTATTCTTTGCTTTTCTAAGTTTCTAAAATTGTCGACAAATAACTCCTTCACATACAAGTTAAATTCCTCACTTTATGATATAAGTTTTTCCCTCTACTTCAATTATATCATTTTTGCGAAGTTTTTTACCTCTTTTTAATTCTATTGCGCCGTTTACTTTTACTTTTCCTTCTAAAATAAATTGCTTTGCTTGTCCCCCAGTCTCGCATATTTTCATATATTTTAAAAATTGCCCCAAGGTAATATATTCCGTCTCTATAGGAACTTCTATCATGAAAAAACACCTCTTGATTTTTAATTGAGCTTTACAGGAAGTATCATATAAAGATAATCTTTGCTTCCTATAGGTTTTATTATTAACGGATTTATACTATTTATGAAATAGAGCGTTATTTCTTCTTCATCGATGGCTCTTAAAGAGTCTAGTAAATATCTGGAATTAAAAGCAATCTCAAGAAACATTCCTTTTACATTAACTTCTATCTTTTCTACCATCTTTCCCTTTTCAGAATTGGAAGAGACAGTAATAAATTTATCACCTATTTCGAACTTAATCAAATTATTTTTGCTTTCTGCAATTAGTGAAGCTCTTTCAATACTTTCAGTTAAAACTTCCCTTTTAACTACCACTTCAGTCTTATAATCCTTTGGCAGAACAGCATTGTAGTTTATAAAGCTTCCTTCTAAAAGCCTTGATATTACCTTTGTATTTTCAATTTGGAATAGCACTTGATTAGCAGTATGGTATATATCTATTTCTGTTTCCTCATCTTCTAAGATTTTATATATCTCTTCCAAAGTTTTACCTGGAATTACTATAGAATATTTCTCTATACCTTCTTCAAAAAATTTTTCCTCACTTTGATAAGTGTATATGGCCATTCTGAATCCATCTAAAGCCACTGCTTTTATTTCATTTGGAAATACTTCAAATAAAACACCTGTCAAAATCGGTCTTGTTTGCTCGTGGGCAATGCAAAAGACTGTCTTTTTTATTAAATCCTTCAGAATATTTTTGGTCAATTTAAAAGAGTTTTCCTTTGATACTTGAGGAATTTCGGGAAACTCTACAGCATCACTTCCTGCAATAGTGAAATTTATACTATCGCAGATCACATTTACTGTATTTTGAGAATCACTTTCTATTTTTACATCCTCTTCAGGCAATTTTCGGACTAATTCTGAGAAAATTTTTGCAGGTACTACTATTTCCCCTTCTTCTTCTACCATGGCAGGAATTTGGCATTCTATTCCTATATCCAGGTCGGTTCCTGAAAATTTAACTTGATCTTTTAAAGCTGTGATTTTTATTCCTTGGAGAATGGGAAGTGTGGTACGGGAGGATACCCCCCTTATTGCAATATTTACTCCTTCAAATAATGAATTTTTGTCACACACAAATTTCATTTTTTTCACTCCTGTTTTCAAGAATATTTTTTTTGAGTTAGAACATATAATAAATAAAATAAGCATTTTAGTAGTCGTAATAATAGAAAGTGTTAGTATGTTAGTAATTGCTTATAAGCAAAGAAAGAGTCGATAATTGTTTGTTGATAATTTCTGAGTAACAAGTTGAATTTATTAACAGTATTCACAAATAAAAAATTTTAAAACATATAAACAGGGTTATCCCTGTTTATATGTTAATAACCTTTTATTCTCTTTTTTAATTCTTCAATCTGTCTTGAAAGAAGTTCGTCTTCTTTTATTTCATTAGAAATTTTTTCATAAGCATGTATTACAGTTGTATGGTCTTTTCCAAATTCTTCTCCTATCTTGGGAAGCGATAAATCTGTCAACTCTCTTGCTAAGTACATAGCAATTTGCCGTGGGTAAGCTATGTTTTTTGTCCTTTTGCGGGACCTAAAATCTTCTAATTTTATGTTATAATACCTACAAACTTCTTCTTGGATGAGTTTTACAGTTATTTCTCTTGTTTTATTAGATACAATTTCTTTTAAGGCTTGTTTAGCTAATTCTAGATCAATATTTGCTTTTGTAAGATTTGAAAAAGCTACAATTCTTATTAGTGCTCCTTCTAATTCTCTTATGTTTGATTGAATTTTTTCTGCCACATAGGCTAAAACTTCGTCGGGGATATTTAGATTTTCTGTTTGAGCTTTTTTCTTAAGTATTGCAATTCTCGTTTCATAATCTGGTGGCTGTATATCAGCGATTAAACCCCATTCAAACCTTGACCTTAGTCTTTCCTCTAAAGTTGGAATTTCTTTTGGAGGCCTGTCACTGGAAATAACTATTTGTTTGTTTGCTTCATAAAGAGTGTTAAAGGTATGAAAAAATTCTTCTTGAGTTCGTTCTTTTTTTGCTATAAATTGAATATCATCTATTAGAAGGACGTCAATATTTCTGTACTTGTTTCTAAATTCTTCATTTTTGTCGTCTTTTATGGAGTTAACCAACTCATTTGTAAACGTTTCTGATGTAACGTACATTATTTTGTAGCCACTTTGGTGTTTATTAATAAAGTGTCCTATTGCATGCATTAAGTGGGTTTTACCTAGACCCACTCCTCCGTAGATAAATAAAGGATTGTATGCTTTTGCTGGAGCTTGAGCTACTGCAAGGCATGCAGCGTGAGCAAGCTTATTGCTGTTTCCAACAACAAAGGTGTCGAAAGTATATTTTGGATTTAGAGTAGAAAGAGTAGTGGATTCAGTTGAGTTTTCTTTTTCAATAGATTCTTTAATTTCTCTGTATTCTTCTTCGTCTTCTGATAATATTTTAATCTCGTATAACTTGTTTGAAGCTTTTGAAGCTGCATCATAAATAATATTTATATATCTTCCGTTTATTATATTTTTTGTAAAGGTATTGGGAGTACTTAAAAATAACACATTATCAATGATTGCTAGTGGTTTTATGTGGACTAACCAAGTATTGTAGCTGGTGGGGGTGAGTTCACTTTTTATAACCTCCACTATCCTCTCCCATATTTGACGATGATCTCCATACATTGTATGACCTCCTAAGCCCATCAATAAAATGTGGATAACTTATTTAAAGGGGTGGCATAATATATTATCGGTATAATTTAATTGTTAATAAGTTTAAT